>JAUYOW010000297.1 GCA_030697825.1 Gemmatimonadales bacterium
GATCATCGCCGAGGTCCTGGTGGGACGGCGCTTTGTCATGCGCTTCGAAGCTCCACGGGCTACCTGGGTCTGGGTGCTGCTCGTCATCGCGCTCGCGCTGGGCGAGCGCGTCGCCGTCGCGACGATGACCTTCTTCGGCGGGCCCGCGATCTTCGCGGCCGGCGGCGTGCTGCCGCTCCAGGCGCCGCTCCGGATGAACAAGCTGCTCTCGCGCCTCACCGGGCGGCCGCGGATGGCCGACCCCCTGGTCGGCGCGGCGGGCGCCCTTACGGCCGCGCGTATCCCCGCAGGGATCGATCCGGGCGCGGTCCGCTTCACCCGCCGGCCGGACATCGTCATCGCGCTGATCGAAAGTCTCCGGTCCGATTTCCTCGACACCGCGACGATGCCACGGCTCGCGCGCCGCGCCGAAGGAGGCGCGGTCTTCTCCCGTCACTATGCGTCGGCGACCTCGACCCACTACTCGCTCTTCAGCCTGTTCTTCGGGCTCCAGAGCCAGAAGCTCGACGCGGTGGTGGGCGCCGGGCGCTCACCGCTGCTCTTCGACGTGGTCAAGGCCAACGGCTACGCGGTGCGCATCCTCGCCGCATCCTCGGTGGACTGGATGGGGCTCAAGCAGACGGTCTTCGGCGCGGTGCAGAACGATCTGGAGTCCGACTTCAGGGGCGACCGCGACGAGCGCGACGCGGCCATGCTGGCCAGCGCGCGCCGCTTCGTCGAGCGCACTGCCGGCCAGCCCGTCTTCCTCTTCCTGTTCTTCGACGGGACGCACTTCAACTATTACTTCCCGGAGCGCTCGGCGCGCTTCGACCCGTACTGGGACGGCGGAGGAAGCATCGAGGCGACGCGCGTGGCGCCGGAGCTGCTCGAGCGCCGAGCGCGGAACTCCGCCTATGAGGTGGACTGGAAGCTCGACGAGTTCCTGGAGTGGTTCGAGGCGCGGCGTGGCCGGCGGCCGCTGGTCATCGTCACGGGGGACCACGGCGAGGAGTTCCGCGAGCAGGGGCATGTGGGGCACGGCTCGGACGTGACCGAGCAACAGGTTCACGTCCCGATGGTGTTGCTCGACTCCGCGGTGGCGCCCGCGCGCCGGGACGAACCGACGAGCCACGTGGACGTGCTGCCCACGCTGCTCTCGCTACTGGGCGACAGGCACCCTCCCGCAAGCTACTCGGACGGCGTGCCGATGCTCGCGGCGCCGCCCAACCGATTCGTACTGACGTCGGTGGGATGGGAACCGCGGTTCGCGGTGATCGGGCCGGACCTCAAGGTGACGTTCGCCGGGCTGGAAGGCGGCTTCCACGCCGCGCGGTTAACCGACCCGTGTGACGGTCCGCTGGCCGATGCCGAGGCGAGATTCAGGGCGGCTGCGGTCAACATCCTGCGCGCGTTCCGCGGTGAGCCGCCGATCCCGCCGGCGGGCGCGGCGCCGGCGCCATTCACCTGCCCGTAGCTAGTTCTTCCAGACCCGGTGCAGGAACTCCGCGCAGAATCCCTCCTGAAGGAAAGCATCGACGGCCATCGCGGTAGCGAATCGGTCCAGGCCCCACAAGCTCGCCCGCTTCGTCTCGCCGTCCCAGGCTCCCTGCACGAATACCCTGTCCTGGCGCTTCAACAGCATCGGAAGCTCGTTCACCAGGGCCGCGGCCACCGCGTTCACTCCGGGGCCGCCCACCACCAGCGTCGGGCAGAGATGGAAGATGCGGTTGTCCGCGTACCATCGGTCCGAGACCACCACCGCCCCACGGAAGCTCTTCCCCTGCCCCAGGCGGTCGATCTCCGCCTTCAGCCGGTAGGCGACCGGCCGGTCGTTCATCTCGGCGGGGATGTCACTTCCCGTGACGATGAGCACGGTATCGTCGGTATCGATGAGCTTCATGAACCGAAGCCGTTGGCCGTTGGCCGTTGGGGGACGGCCGTTGGCCGTTGGCCGTTAGGCGTCACGGCGTCGCCCGGGGCCGGTTCGCGTCCCGCTCCCGGCGCTCGCGCCGCTCCCGGTCGTTCCGCTCGCGGATCCCGCGGACCGCGCGCCGGAAGTCCTCCTCGGTCTGCGCCCGGGCCGCGGCGCGCATCATTTCCGCCCGCATCGCCATCAGCGCCGTGCTGGCGCGCGCTTGGTCGATGTTGCCCTGCGGGAACGCTATGAGCGCCAGCAACGCCGAGGGGATCGTGAAGCTGCCGAGGTGGAGACCCGCCGCGTCGATGCCGTAGGTGCGGCCGTTGCGCTCGAACGTCCACGGGCGCGGGGCGTAGGGGTTGTAGTTGGGGTTCAGCTCCGGGTGGCGATCCATCGAGTCGGCCATCACCCGGAACCAGGCGCGCGTCACCGAGTCGAGGCTGATGGGACGGCCGCCGTCCTCGGGAATGATGAGTGGGCGCACCCAGAGACGTTCGTCCGCGTACCGGGGCGAGAGCAGCGCGAGTCCACTAACTCCCGGGCGACCGACTGGGCTCGGGGAGGCGGGGTCTCCGGTAGCGATACCTTCGGGGTCGCCGGGAGCGGTATCGCGCGGGGGTGCGACCGGCCGGGCAAGGGAGAGCACCGTGCCGCGCCGCGCCGCGCGTGGCGGTGCGTACGACCGATGCGAAGTGTCGGGTTGCGGGGCTGGTCCCTGAAGATCGAGCAGGTACGCCAGGGTGCGTTGCGGCACGCGCGGGTGCCAGGGACCGTTGGTCAGCTCGAACACTCCGAGCAGCACGACGTGCGCCAGCACGGAGGCACCGAGCCACCGCGGCGCCACGCGGCGCCCGAGCGGGAGGACGAAGCGCCTACGCCCGAGCAAGCACCCGGCCCATGCGCTCCGCCGCCTCCTCGAGTCGCTCCTCGCTCACCGTCAGCGCCACCCGGAAGTAGCCCTCTGCCGACGGGCCGAACGCACTGCCCGGCAGCGTGATGACGCCTTCGCCGTCCATGGCCGCGCGGGAGAAGCCCGCGGACGCGATTCCCTCCGGCAGCGGGATCCACAGATACATCGTGGCCCGGGGCGCACCCACCTCGAAGCCCGCGCGCCGGAACGACTCGACCGCGACGTCCCGCCGCGAGCGGAACCGCTCGACCGCCGGCTTGATGATCGCCTCCGAGTGGTCCAGCACATCCGCGCCGGCCCGCTGTACGGCGAGGAAGGCGCCGGTGTCGTGGTACGACTTGATCTTGCTGAGCGCCGCTATCAGCTCGCGGTTCCCCACCGCCCAACCGAGCCGCCAGCCGGTCATCGCGAACGACTTGGAGCAGGAGTGGAACTCGATCGCGACCTCCCGCGCTCCTTCGATCTCGAAGATGCTCGGCGCCACGTAGCCGTCGAACGTGATCTCGACGTAGGGGTTGTCGTAGGCGAGCGCGATGCCGTGCTCCCGACAGACGGCCACGGTGCGCTCCAGGTAGTCGCGCGGCGCTACCGCGGCGGTCGGGTTGTTCGGGTAGTTGAGGAACACCACGCGGGCCCGCGCGAGGACGTCCGCGGGCAGCTCGCCCAGCTCCACCAGGAAGTCGGTGCGCGGCGTGAGGGGATAGATGCGCGGCTCCGCGCCGGAGCAGATCGCGCCGCCGATGTAGCACTGGTAGCCGGGCTCCGGCACGATCGCGATGTCGCCGGGGCCGGAGACCGCCTGCGCGAAGTGCGCGAGGCCTTCCTTGGAGCCGATGAGCGGCAGCACTTCCGTGATTGGATCGAACTCGGTGTGGAATCGGCGGCGGTGATAACGGACTATGGCCTCGCGGAACGCGGGCAGGCCGAGCTGGAAGCCGTAGCGGCTCATGGCCGGATCGTCGAGGGCGCGCCGCAGCGACTCGACCGCCACGGCGGGCGGCGGGAAATCCGCGTCACCGGCGCCGAGGTCGATCGGGTCCACGCCGGCCGCGATCAACTCGCGCTTCCGGCGGCTGATGTCCGCGAGAGGATACCCGGGGAGCTGCTGGACGCGCGCGGCGATTCGTGGCTTCAAGAGACGCGTTTCTCCTCTGGGAAGGGCCCTGGCGTGCTACCCCGGCCTGCCGGGAAAGGTACATCGGCGCACCGTTTGCTACGACAGCCCGGTCGAAGCGCCTAGCTCCTCACGGGATTGCGCAGCACCCCCACGCCCGGCACTTCCACCTCCACCACGTCACCCGCCACCAGCGGCCCGACCCCTTCCGGCGTGCCCGTCACCACCAGGTCGCCCGGCTCCAGCGTCATGGCCTGCGAGATGTAGGCGAGCAGCACCGGGATGCTGAAGACCATGTCCGCGGCGCGGCCGTGCTGGCGGGCCACACCGTTCACCCGGCAGATCACTTCGAGGGTCGTGAGGTCGAAGGTCGCGGGGTCGATGGGCATCACGCGGGGACCCATCGGACAGAAGGTGTCGAAGCCCTTGGCGCGGGTCCACTGGCCGTCCGTCTTCTGGAGGTCGCGCGCCGTGACGTCGTTGACGCAGGTGATCCCGGCGATGGCCGCGCGCGCGGTCGCTTCGTCGGCGCGGCGAAGGGACCGGCCCAGCACCACGCCGATCTCCGCCTCATGCTCCACCTGCCGCGATTCGGGCGGGATCACTATCGCCTCGCCGTGGCCGATCACCGCGGAAGGCGGCTTGAGGAACAGCAGCGGCCGTTCCGGCACCGGATTCCCCAGCTCCCTCGCGTGCTCGGCGTAATTGCGCCCCACGCAGACGATCTTCCCCGGTCTTGGCATCACGCTCTGTATTGGTGGCAACCTACGGCCGCGCTTCAGCCGGGCTGATGAACGTGCCGTCCTGCAGCTCGGCGTAGGCCTGCCGAAGCTGCTCCTGGGTATTCATCACGATCGGGCCGTACCAGGCCACCGGCTCCTCGATGGGCTTCCCCGAGACCATCAGGAACCGGACGCCCGCCTCCCCGGCCTGGACCGTCACCTCATCACCGCTGCCGAAGAGCACGAGCGACCGGTTGCCGGTCTCCTCCTCGGGCCCGGCGGCGGCAGTTCCCACGCGATCGGTCTGGACCTCCTGGGGCTCTGAGGCATCCCGGAACCGGCCGCCGCCCTCGAACACGTAGGCAAAGGCGTGCCGGGACGTCTCGACCGGCAGGGTCTTGCGGCGGCCCGGCGGCACCCACACATCGAGATAGTGCGGATCGGCCGCGATTCCGTCCACCGGACCGGTCTTGCCCCAGAAACTCCCGCAGACGACCCGAACCCGGGTGCCGTCGTCGTCGGTCACCTCCGGGATGTCGCCGGAGACGACGTCCTGGTAGCGCGGCGGGCTCATCTTGAGAGCCGCAGGGAGGTTCGCCCACAGCTGGAACCCGTGCATCCGCCCCTGCGCGTCGCCCTGGGGCATCTCCTGATGCATGATCCCACGACCGGCCGTCATCCATTGCACGTCACCCGAACCCAGCGCGCCCTTGTTGCCGAGGCTGTCGCCGTGGCGCACCGTCCCCGTCAGAACGTAGGTGATGGTCTCGATGCCGCGATGCGGGTGCCACGGGAAGCCCGCGATGTAGTCCTGGGGACGCTCGTTGCGGAAGTCGTCGAACAGGAGGAACGGATCGAAATCGCCGGTGTTGCCGAAGCCGAACGCGCGACGGAGCCGCACTCCGGCGCCTTCAATGGTGGGCTGCGCTTCGATGATGCGATTGACCGGCCTGATCGACACGCGTCCTCCCGGTGGCGGCTCCCGAAATGTGCGCGGCTACGGCCGGGCGCCGCAATGTTGGGCACCAGGGTCAGTTGATCGCCCGTGGGTGGAGGCCCCTGCGCCGCTACGGCGTCGTCCTGGCGACGAGCTCGACACGCTCCCCGCCTCCCACCACTACCTCGAGCGCCAGGCCGATCTGACGACAGTAGGACTTGTTCTGCCGCGGCTCGTCAGGCTCCAGGCCATTCCGGTCCTCGGTCGTGATGCAGCCGGTGAGGTTTCCGTAGGGGACGTCGACGCTCTGGTTGAGGGTCAAGACCTTGGCCCAATCCTCGGCCACGCCCGCATAGAACTCCTGCCGGTACTCCTCTCCGATGTGGGCCGCGGGATCGCCCCACATGATGATCCCGGGGAGTGCGCCATCGACCCCCCATTCCCACGAGCCCTCGGTGCTGACGACCTGGCCGTTCGCGATCTCCTTCGAGTCCTCGCCAAGATACCAGACGTTGCCGACGCCATCCTGCGCGTACCAGTCGTAGGTGTCCTCGATCAGCGATCCGTTGAGGAATACCCGATCGTGCACGATCGTGGCCGCGACACCGTTCACCAGCCGGATTCCGGTGAGGACTTCGACCGTATTCGTCTCGAGTCCCGCGGTCGTCTGGCCTTGGTACTGGTAGGTCGTTCCAGGCCCGAGCGGGAAGTAGGGATTGGTCACCGCGCTGACCCAGTCGGTCGGGATCTGCGGGTTGTAGGCCGGGCCGCTCGCGGTCTGGTTGCAGCCAAGAGCGGCGGCCGCCAGGATCGCCACGAGCTTGATGGATCGTGTAGTCACGAAATCCTCCCTCGTCAGATGTGCATTCGCATGGTACCGCCAGCTCTGACAAGGGAGCAGGCGAGGCGGTGTATTGTGACATCCGGGGGTTACCTATCTGCCCGGCTGTTCACACCTCGGCGCCTCAGCGCGTGGCATACCAGGCAGCGACCCCGATTGCCAGGAATACGGGCCAGGCGAGGTGCCGGCCGCGGGAGCCGAGAAACGTGAGTAGAGCGGTCGCCAAGAACGTCCCGGCGATCGCGGAGCCAACGGCTGCGACCGAGGCACCTCGTGCGAGAAGAAGCAGAAGGACGGCGAATCCCCACCAAGCGAGCGTGGTGAGGTGCCACGCGAAGCGCAGCGTGCGCCTGGTGAACAGGTCGCTGCCGAAGAGATGCGGCAGGTCGGGGCGCCGGAACAGCCGGATGAGGATGTAGCGCTCGCCGAGGTAGGAGTGGGCGGCGCCCACGCCAAAAGCGAGTGCGGCTCCGACGACCGCGGCAGGGCTCATGACCGGTTGGCTCCTGTGGCTTCCATGGCTCGAGTGTGGCGTCCGGCTAACGGGCTGCTGCAAAAGGTGCGAACTGCCACCACCACCGTCAATCGGGTGACCACCGAAGCCACGTTAGGCGTCGGCCGTTTCGAAGCCGTTAGTCCATGAGCCGCGGGCCGGGGCGCCTTGGACTAGACCCGATTTGGTGGACACCTCGATCAGACTCCATCTTGGAGTTGGGAGATGTCCGATGGACGGGAGGCAGCGGCGGCAGTCTAGCCGGGAGTTCAAGCTCGTGGCCGTGCGCCTGATCACGGAGGGGAACCGGCCGGTGAGCGAGGTGGTGCCCGAGTTGGCGCTGCAGCTCGCGTCTGTCACGCTACGCGGGTCGCCGCTGCGGTCCCTGCCGCCGCGAGCCGAGCGCGATGGTAGCGCCCGACGAGGATGATGTGCGTCGCCAGGATCCAGTGAAAGAAGATCGGGATCGCCTGGCCGAACCATCGCGCCTCGGGGTGGAGATACATGCGCATCGGATACCGCAGGACCATCACCGCGAGGTACCCGTAGCCGAAGCCGAGGACGTAGCGGGCGAAGAACGGCCGCGGCTCGACGAAGAATCCGCGGCCTCGCGAGAAGTCGGTGCAGATCTTCGCGAACAGCGCGATGATGAGGATTTGGGCTGGGAGGAGGAGCGGGTACGGGAGGAGTCCCGAGTACCACTCCTTCATTGGCGGCAGCCACCGCACGTTGAAGAACACGACCAGGACCTGGCCGAGCACGCGCAGGCAGAACAACGCGAGCAACGTCCAGAGGACCGGTGCGTACCGACGGGACACTACCGTCTCCTGGTGTTCAGGAAGTAGCCGCTGTCACGAGCGGGCGCGATGGTTCAGACGTCATCGAGCATGCCCGTGTGTAATGCCGGTATCAGTCGCTCTGGAACCGTTCCCGGTAGTTCCAGCCCTGTGTTCCCGGGAGCATGGCGGCGGTCATCGGCCGCCGAACATCGCCTCATAGTGGCGGTACCAGTCGCTCTGGAACACTCCCTCAGGATCGTACTGCCGCTTGAGGCGCAGGAATTCGCGGAACTGCGGATAGCAGGCCTCCAGCTGCTCGCGAGTGGCCCAGCGGTGGTAGGTGAGGAAGTAGCTCCCACCCTTACCGCGGGCGAGGTCGATGAGTCCGCGGAATGCCCGCTGCGACCTCTCCAGGCCCTGGCTGCTGTGATCGACGTGGAGGTTGAGCACGATGCAGGCAAAGCGGTCCTTGGCCCACGGCAGGAAGGTTTCGTCGTCGCGCTCGATGAGCCGGATGGTCCCATAGATTACCGGTGCTGCGCTGCGCCTGAGCTCCTGCGCCGCCTCTCTCAGAAACGCCGCGAGATCGCCACGCGGAACGTAGAGCTCCGTGATCATCTCCGTGGCGGGCACGGAGGCGCCGAGGCGGCGGTCCAGTGCCAGATGGTACTCCTCCGCGTAGTAGCCGAGCTGATTGGTATCGGTCCAGTAGATCTGGCCCGAGGTCGATAGGTAGTGCTGCGAGTACCTCCGGAATGCCGCCGCCTTGTCCGCGTGGGCCAGGTAGAGGAGGCCGATCCAGTCATCGGCGGAGAGCGCAGCCTGCGATGGGGGGATCGGCGTGGAGGGATCGACCGGCCGATAGCAGGCGAAGACGCCGCGGGTCAGGAACGTGTCGGACGTGTCGTCCGTTTCGAACTGGAAGTCTCCGTATAGGTATCCATCGGCGATCCGCTGCTCGAAGGCGGCCGAGAGATCGTCGACGCCGCGAACTTCGACGACGCGCTCGACTTTCCGGCGCGGGGTGAGGCGCAATCTCGCCGAGTAGACGACACCGAACAGGCCGTAGCCGCCGATGACGAGCCGGAACAGCTCGGCATTCTCGGACCGACTGCAAGTGCGGACGACGCCGTCCGCGCCGACCAGCCGGAAGGACTCCACGTCCCCGACGAATGGCTTCATCCGCAGCCCTCTGCCATGAACGTTCGAGGCCAGTGCGCCTCCGACGCTCAGGCGGTCTGCCCCGGTCTGTTTCTGCGCTATTCCCCATTGCTGAGGCCGGCCCTGCTGGAGACGGAGGTACCCATCGATCAACTCGGGCCATTGGATGCCGGCCTCGACTTCGAGCACGCCATTCGCCTGGTCGAGGTTCAGGATTCGGTTCATCGGCCTGGTATCAAGGAGGATGGTGCCGGTCCCGAACTGCTGACCACCCATCGAGTGCCTTCCCCCGGCGATGCTGAGCCCACGCCGCTCGGCCCGCGCGGCGCGGACCGCGGCGCGGACCGCTTCATGGGAGTCCACCCGCACCACCCGGTGGACGTGGGTGGGATTGAGCTGCGAGTGGATGTCGTTGACCGTGGCACCGGCCTGCGGCCAGTCCCGGCGCCAGGGCCAGCCCGACGCCACCACTCCCGCCTTGGTGCCGACCTCGAGGAACTCCCGTCGGGTGAGCATGGTCACCTCACTCAACCGCTCTGCGCGCCACGATCCATCGCAAGCCCAGGAAGAGCATGAGCAGTGCAGCCGCTTGGATGAGGTGGTAGAGCGCGTTGTGGTTGAAGTACACCGGATGGAGCGCGATGCCGCCCTGCTGCACGCCGGCGGCGATGAAGGTAAGCCCCAGCCCTGCCAGCGCCATCAGCACGGGGCGCTCCCGCGCCCGCCGGTAGTGGAGGGCGAGCACGACCAGCAGGAAGACCGCGGCCGGCAAGTAGTTGGCGATGGCGGCCCCGAACGCCTGCGTCACGAACAGGACGACGACGCAGTAGCCGGCAAACTGAGCGGCGGCGGCGGCACCGATACGGCGCGCAACTCCCGCGGAAAATCGAATGCCCGCGCCGATCATCCACGTCGCCCACGCGGTGACGCCAATGGAGACCAGAGCGGCGGGCCACAGAATGGCGTAGCCCCTCGTCCGCGGGTCGACGAAAAACCCGTGGACGGTTCCACCGATCAGCGCGGCCGCGCCTACCGAGGCGAAGAAAAGCGCGCACCAAGCCCGAAGCGGCCGGTGGTCGCGAGGATCGCGGTCCCGCAGCAGGAAGGTGAACACCGCGCACTCCACCGCCACGGCGTAATCCGTGAGGGTCACGTCCAGCTCAGTAATCGCCAGCACGTGGCCGCCTAGGGACGATGGGCAAGTTCCTCGCGCGCCGGCCTCCAGGGAGAGTCACCGCTTGAGCGTGAGCCCCGGCCCGATGACGGGCAGGTTGCGGCCGCAACGTCAGGTCGCGCCTCATTACGGATCCGGAGGTAGTCGTGGATCTGCGTCGGCACGACAACATATAGCGATCCGAAGCTCAACAGACCAGACGCCATCCTGCGGGGTAGTGTCCCGACGGCTAGTCATCCCCATCACCCATCACGCCTATCCCGTGCACGGAGAAGAATTCCCCGATCCTTTCCCTCACCACATCCCACCCCCCAACCACCCGCTCGGCCGGCGGCAAACCGGCCAGCAGCGCGGCGCCGTACCGCTTCCGCAGCACCCGCGGATCCAGCAACACCACTACCCCCACGTCCGTCCTCGCGCGGATCAGCCGGCCAAACCCTTGCTTGAGCTTGAGTCCGGCCAGCGGGACGAGGTAGTCGTTGAATGGATCGCCACCCTGAGCCTCTATCGCCTCGAGCCGCGCCGCGGTTAGAGGCTCCGTCGGCACGCGGAACGGGAGCTTGGCGAGCAGGAGAGCGCGCAGCGCCATTCCCGGCACGTCCACTCCCTCCCAGAACGAGTCGGTGCCTAACAGGATCGCTGAGCCCGCATCGCGGAAGCGGCGCAGCAGCAGGTCGCGCGGAGTGTCGCCCTGCACCAGCAGCGGCCATCGTCCCGCCACCTCCTGACGCTTCTGAAGCGCGGCGGCCACACGCCTCAACGATCGATGACTCGTGAACAGGACGAAGAGCCCGCCGTCCGATGTCTCGGCAAGCTCCGCCACGATCTCCGCCGTTCGCGCGTCGTGCAGCTCCCCGCCCGGTGCGGGATCGGGCATGTCGTCGGGGATGGCGAAGAGGCACTGGTCGAAATAGTTGAACGGCGACGCCAGGATCTCCTGCGCGCCCGGCCGCACCGGCGAGAGGTCGAGGCCTAGCCGGTGCGAGAGGAAGTCGAAGCTCCCGCCCGCGGCCAGCGTCGCGCTGGTCACAATGACCGTCTCCACCCGGTCGAACACCAGCTCCTTGAGGAGCGGCGCCAGCTCGAGTGGCGCGGTCGCAAGCGCTACGTGCGTGCCGCCTCGGCGCTCGATCCAGCGCACCGTGGGCGGCTGGCCGGGAGGCGGCCGAAGCGCGGCGGTGACGGCGTCCCGCGCCGCATCGATCCGGCCCGCTATCCCGCGCACCTCGGCCAGCAGCGACGCCAGCCGCTCCGAAAGCTCGTCCTCGTCCCGCGTGATCTGCTCGATGAGGCTCACCAGCGTCTCGCGCAGCGTGCCGGCCGAATACCCGAACGCCTCCAGCGCGACGTCGAGCCCGTCCCGCCAGATGGGGTCTTCGGCGAACGCATCGTCGAGCCGCTGCACGTTGTCGGGCCTTCCGGCGATGTAGCCCTCGAGCACCCGGAAGAGCGCGTCGGCAGATCGTCGCGCCTCGGCCAGCGCCGGGGCCACCTGCGTCGCGAGGTGGGTCAGCGCCGCGGGCCCCGTCACTTCGGTCGCTTCCGCGGCCAGCGCCACTCGTAACGCCGGGAGCACCCCCCGCGTGTTTCGCTCCAGCCGCGACAGCAACCGCTCCACGCCCCGGCTCGTCGCCCGCTTGCCGAGGTGCTCCGCCGCGGTGTCCTCCAGGTGATGGCCTTCGTCCAGCACCAGCCGCCGGTAGGGCGGCAGCACGGCCGCGTCGTCCCAGTTGCCCTGGGCGCGCCGCACCGCGAGGTCGCTCGCCAAGAGGTGGTGATTGACGACCACGATGTCGGCGTCCGCAGCGCGCCGCCGCGCCTCGAAGACGAAGCACTGGTCGAAGTGCGGGCAGCGGAGCCGGGTGCAGAGATCGGACTCCGCGGCGACCTCGTCCCACACCTCGATGCTCGGCGTGAAGGCCAGGTCGGACCGGCTGCCGTCCAGGGTGGCACCGGCCCACGAATGGATCGCGTCCAGCTCGTCGCGCCGCTCGGGCTCGAGCAAGGTGCCGAGGCCGGCGCGCGCCTGTTGCAGCCGCGCCAGGCAGAGATAGTTGCGCCAACCCTTGAGGAGCGCGAAGCGCACCGGCCGCCCTTCGGTGCCCAGCGCCCGCGCGAGGAGCGGCAGGTCCTTCCCGACCAGCTGCTCCTGGAGATTGATGGTGTTGGTGGAGACGACAGTGCGCTCGTCGTTCTCCAGCGCCCAGACGATGGCCGGGGTCAGGTACGCGAACGACTTGCCGATGCCGGTCCCCGCCTCGAGCAGCGCCACCCCGCCGTCGTTGTAGGTGTCGGCGACGTGGGACGCCATGTCGCGCTGCGACGGACGGTCCTCGTGCAGGCGGAGCGAGCGCGCCACGTCTCCCTGGGGCGCGAGCAGGTGCGCGGTGGCGACGGAGTCGATCGTCTTGATGGCGCGCGGGCGCGGCACCTCCACCACGACGTACAGGTCGCTGGCGGAGTTGTCCACGATCCCGAAGCCGACGCCGCCGTCGTGCAGGCGGACCGCCACGTCTAGATCGGCGTTGGAGGGCTCGAGGCGTCCGGACGGGTGGTTGTGGAGGAGCATCTGGCCCTTCGACGCGACGCCGGGGAGGGCCAGCACCGCGTCCACCGTGCCGCGCGCCACGACCTCGACGCGCGCGATCTCCCCGTCCGCTCCGACGTCGGCGACGAACGAGACCTCGTTACCCCCCGCCTCACTGATGGCGCGCGCGATGCTGTCGCGCGCGGCGGGGGTGAGCCGGGCGCTCACGTCTTGAGTTCGCGCTTCCGGGCAGCCGGGAAGAGCACGTTGTTCAGGATGAGCCGATAGCCGGGCGAGGTGGGATGCAGCGACAGGTCGGTCGGCGTGTCGCCGATCTGGTGCTGCGGGTCCTCGGGATCGTGCCCCCCCAGGTAGGTCCACGTTCCGCGCCCCACGTCGCCGTGGATGTACTTCACCCACGGCGCCCCGGGCTCCTCGGCGAGGACGATGTCCGCCGGCTTCAGGGTGCGGCGGGTGAAGCTGGTGGTGAGCCCATAGAAATCGGGGATCACCTGGCGGTGGCACTGCACCAGCATCGAAGGCACCGGGTCTATCTTGGCGCTGAAGTTGAACAGCTCGAACGCGCCTAACGGCTGGCGCCTGCCCGGGTTGTTGACCTGGTGTCCGTCTATGTCCGAGAACGCGGGGATGCCCGGCGACCCTTCCAGCCGCGCGCCCTGGCACGCCAGCGCCCGGGACCAATCCATCCGCTCGCCGGCGTCCGGCGCCATCGGGGTCCCGTCCGCGAACTGGGCCGCGATGTCCACGTCGTGCGCGGCGAGTGCCAGCTCCAGCGTCTCGGTGGCGGTGCACATGGCGAAGAGGAAGCCGCCGTTCGCCGTGAAATCGCGGATGCGCTGCGCGACCGCCTTCTTGAGCCCGGGCACCGTCTGGAAACCCAGCTGCCGCGCGGCTGCCTGGTTGCGCTGGACCATGTCGGACAGCCACGACGAGCCGGCGTAGTTCAGGTAGAACTTCGAGTACTGCCCGGTGAAGTCCTCGTGGTGCAGGTGCAGCCAGTCGAAGTCGCGCAGCCGCCCGCCGACCACCTCGGGGTCCCAGACCGTGGTGAAAGGGATCTCGGCGTACCGGAGCGCCATGGTGACCGCGTCGTCCCACGGAGGAGCGTTGGGCGGCGTGTAGATCGCGACCCGCGGCACCCGTTCCAGCGGGAGGGCATCCATGTTGTTCTGCTCGATCGTACCCCGGATGCCCACCACGTCAACCGGCGAGACCGGCTCGACCAGCACCCCCGCCAGCGCCGCCGCGCGGCGCGCCACCGAGTCGTCGGGTAGCAGGAACGAGCCGCCCCGGTAGTTGAGCAGCCACTCCGAGCGACCGTCGCGCTCGATGGCGCGGAACGCGATGCCGTAGGCCTTGAGGTGGTTGGTCTGGGCGTCGTCCATGGGGATGAGCAAGGAATCCGCCCGGCCGCACGGCCGCACCGCCGCACAGTCACCTCCAGGCTCCCTATGCGGCGGTGCGCCGGTGCGGCGGTGCCCGCTGAGGAGCGCCAGCGCGCCGAGGAAGTCGCGACGCTTCATGACCGCGGCACCAGTCCGCGCGCCCGGTTCAGCTCGCGCCTGGCTTCGGGAGCGAGTGCGCTCTCGGGATAGTTCAGGATCAGCGTCTCCAGCCGGGCCACCGCCCCGGGAACGTCGCCGCGGGCCGCGGCGGCGCGGGCCAGCCCGAGGAGCGCCGCGGGCGCCGCGCTCGACTCGGCGTGGCGTTCAGCGAGGTCCTCCCAGATCGCCCGCGCCACCGACGGGTCACGCGCCAGCTCCGCGCAGCGCGCGGCGAGGAGCAGGACCTCGGCCTCACCCGTGAGCCCGGAGCGCGCCAGCGCGACCAGCGCGCGCGACGCGCCGAGCGTGTCGCCCCGCTCGGCCATCAGCAGCGCCGCGCCGAGCGCCGGAAGCGAGTCGATCTCCACGGCCTGGAGCAGCGCCGCCATCGCGGCCCGCTCCGCAGCGCTCTCGCGCTCGGAGGGACGCACGCCGGTGCGGAGGAGAGCGCGCGCCCGCCCGAGGTCGCCGCGGTAGAGCGCGATCCATCCCCGGACCTCGTCGCCGGCCAGGGAGGAGTCGGCCGCGACGGACGCTTCCGCGCGGTCCAGATCGCCGCTCCGTATCCACGACCGCGCCACCAGTTGCCAGAGGCGCTCCGCCTCCCCGCCCGGTAGCCGGTTGCGCGCCTGCTGGAGCAGCCGCGATGCCTCCGACGGGTTCCCCTCGCGCAGGTACAACTCGACCAGCGTCGCCGTCGCCGTGCCGGCGGCGCCACCCGGCGCCGCCGGATCGTCGGCCATCGCGCGCAGGACGCGCCGGGCGGACGCCCCGTCTCCCGCCGCCGCATAGGCGCGAGCGCTCTCCACGCGAAGGTGCGCGGCATCCTGTGGTCCCGCGGTCGCCGCCAGCGTCTCGAGAGCTTCGGCGGCGACGCGCTGCGCCTCGCGCCCTTCCTGCGCGCTCGCCCGGTCGGCGAAGGAGCGCAGCGCCGCACTGCGCTGCTCCTGGGCACCAGGCAACGCGCCGCGCAACATCGCCCACGCGCGCACCGGCTCGTTCCAGCCCAGCAGCAACTCGGCGGCAACCCGCCGTGCCGCGTTGGTGGAGTCCCCTTCGGTCAACGTGCGCAGCAGACGGTCGCGCGCGCCAGGCGGGGCGGCCTGAAGCGAGAAAGTGGCCGCGCCGAGGAGGCCCGACTGCCGCTCCACTGCGCTGCGCCACTCGGCGGCCGCGAGGACCCAGTTGCCGGCCGCGACCTCGACCTGGGCCATCTCCGGCCGGAGCCGCTCGGGGTCGCCCAGCCGCTCGCGCGCGAGGCCCACCGCCTCGCGCGCCTCGTCCACCCGGCCCGCCGCGATCATCGCCCGCACCCATTCGCGGTACGGCGCCTCGCTTCGCGGCGCCGCCGCCATCCAGCGCGCGAGGGCTTCGGCGGCCAGCGCATCACCACCCATCGCGCGGGCGGTTCTGAGCTCGATGGTGTGAGCGGTGGCGTTGGCCGAATCGAGCGCCAGCGCCCGCTGCACCATGGCCACTATAGAGTCGCGCTGCCCCAGCACCATGTAGGCGCGCTCGGCGCCCAGCAGGGCCGCGGGACTGGCCGGCTCGCGGGCGAGCACCGTCCGGAACGCAACAACCGCCTCCTGGAACCGCCCTTGTCGCTCCAGGTCGAGAGCGCGGGCGAGGATCTCCTGGGCGTGGAGCGGCGCACCCAGCGCGACCAATGCCGCGAGAACGGCGAGGCTAGCGCGGCTGAGCATTGAGCCGCCGGAAATAGTCGAGCACCATGGCGCGCTCGGCCGGCGAGAGCGCGCGCAACGCTTCCCAAGACGGAACGGGATAGCGCAGCGCGGCGCTGCCGGGAGCGCCGGCGCCCGGGGCCCGCGCCGCGCGCTCGCGCGCCGTCTCGCTCTTGCGCTCCGGGTCTTCCGGCTCGTCCTCGTTGCGCAGCGTGCGTCCCGCGTCGAGCATGCGACGGAACAGCCGCTGCTGCCGCTCGAGCGTCGCGCGATCGAGCCGTCCCTGATCCAGCCGGTCGGCGAGCTGCCGCGCCTCGTCCGCGAGCTGCTCCGGACGGCCGGGCACACCCGACTCGCCGAGCCGCTCCAGCTCGTTCGCCATCGCGCGCTGCCGCGCTGCCAGCGAGCGGAGCTGCTGCATGATCAAGTCCTCTCCCGAGCCGAGCATCGGCAGGAGCCCGCCGAGCTGATCGGACAACTGGCCCTGCTGCCCCGCCAGCTCCGCCATGCGCTGGAGCGCTTCGGCGAGCCCCGAGCCCGATTGCGAGCCCGCCACCTGGTCGCGGTTGCGCATCATCCGGAGCGCCGCCGCCGAAAGCGACTGCGCCGCGGCTTCGGCGCGCTCGGCGGCGTCCCCCGCGCTGGGCGAGGGGCCCTCGAGCGCCTGGCGCGACTGGCCGACCTGCTCGCGCGCCAAGCCGAGGCTGGAGCCGAGTCGCGGCTCCACCAGCGCGTTGCGGCCCGCGGCCTGCTGGAGCTGCCGGATGACCTGATCCACGCCCTGCTCCACCGCCGACTGGCGGCCTATCGCGTCGTCCGCGCCTTCGCCGCGCCGGAGCTGCTGCGCCATCCGCTGCTCCTCACGCGCCAAGGCGACGGTCTCGTTCATCGCGTTGGCGAGCCGGCGCAGGACCTCGGCACGCCACGCGGCCGACATCTGCTGCTGCAGCCGGCGTAACTGGTCGGGGACATCGCGCAGGCTCTCCGACGCTTCACGCCCGCGCCGCGCGGCTTCGCTCCGCTCGCCTTGCTGCATGGCCTGCGCGGCCTGGGTCATCGCCTGCTCCGCCCGCGAGACTTGCGAGTCCGAGCTCTGCACGCCGCGCGCCGACGCAGTATCACCTCGCCGGCGCATCCGCTCCGCGAGCTGCTCCAGGCCGCGCCGGAGCGAGTCGGTCTCCGCCCGGATGCGCTCCTGATCCGCCGCCGCCGCCGTGCTGTCACGCCGGCTTTGGGCGCGCTCGGTCCACTGCTGCTCGGCCCGGCGCAGGTTCTCGGCGTTCTGCGCGTAGGTCTGCATCGAGCCCTCGAGCGCCGCGCGCTCGAACAGCTCAGCGCTCCGCTCCAGCTCCTCGCGCACCCGCTGCTGCTCCTGCGAGAGCCGCCTCAGGGCATCTTGGACGGCGCGCGGATCCAGCCGCTCCAGCGCGCGCCGCAATTCCTCGAGACGCTGTGCCAGCTCCGGCGTGATCGCCTGGCGCATCAACTCCTCGAGTTCGCGCAGCCGCTGCTGCCAGGCGGGATCGTTGAGGCCCGCCTCCTCCGCCGCGCGGGCCAGGCGCTGCAGCTCCTGCCGCATCGACTCGGCCCGCTGGGCCAGCTCCTGCTGCCGGTCCGCGATGCGGCGCGACTCTTCGGCCTGCTCGAAGGGCACCGTGCCGGGCGCCGACTCGGGCCGCGTACCACCGGGGTTCTCGCGCGGATCGGGGCGACCCTGGGGACGGTCGGCGCTGCGGTTGCGCTGCGCGGCGAGGTCCTCCGTCTGCCGGGAGAGCTGGCCCTGGTCCGCCGCGATGGCGGCCGCCTCGCTCGCCAGACGGTCGGCGCCGGCGCGCACCGCCTCGCGCAGCTCGGCGAGCGTGCGCAGGCGCAACGCGAACTCCCGGCTGCGGCCCACGTGAGGAATGGGCGCGCGGTCGGCGGCGCGGACGAAGAACCGCAGCGTGTCGCCGGGGAGCAGGTTCCGGTTGGTGAGATCGAGGAGCTGGCTGAGCACGACCCGATCAGCGCCGCCCACCCCGGCCAGCGAATCCACCACCGTGTCACCCACCGTACCCAGCCGGCTCACTCGCCAGCTCACGATCTCGACCCGACCCAGGCCGTGATCGTCGCGCGCATCCACCACCACGGGTGGCTTGAGGTCGAGGGGCGCGGTGGTGTCGGCGCCGGGTATGGGCACCGTCACGATGGGAGCGCTGTCGGGGATCGCGCGTACGTCGAGGGAAGGAAGCGGCTCCGGCAGCGCCTCGCCCTGGCGGTCGAAGAGCGCCAGGCGCCACAGCGCCGAGCCGCGCACGACGAGGTCCCCAGCGAACGCCGCGCCGTCGGCGCGCAGCTTGATGCTATCCCTTCCCGTGGTCAGCGCCGCCTCGCGGAGCGGCGCGCTGGCCGACCCGCGCATGACGAGCACGGTGCCCACGGGGAGCGAGAGCCGTCCCGCGTCGGTGACGACGGCTTCTTCCGGCCGGCCAAGATAGGCAGGATAGCGCGCGGTCACCTCGAACGCGGCGACGAACGGCGGCTCTACCACGGCGACGCGCACCGTGTCCGAGGCGGCGTCGCCGGCGCTGGCGTACACGAAGAGCGGCGCGCGGATGTCGCGCAGGCGGTGGTTGACCACGCCGGCGGGATCCGCGGCGAGAGCGATCAGCCGCCACGACTCACCGGTGGCGCGGACGTGGAGCGTGGGCCGTGGCGCGCCGCCCGACCGCACAGTGACCGTGACTTCCCCGCCCTTCCGCACCGATCGTGCCGAGACCGCGATGGTGACGCGGGCGCGCGCTGCGGCCCTGATGGCGCGGAACGGCGAGACGAGGCTCGCCGCAGCGTCGCCCGCGAGCCAGAAGGAGAGCCCGGCCGCGACCACGGCGACCGCCAGCCCCGCACCGAGAGCGCGTGTCCGTCGCGAGAGGCCGCTGGCGGTGGCCGGAGCCCAGGTCGGGAGGGCGGCAGGAGGCAGCGTCCGCTCCATTCGCGCGGCCGCGCTCGCCGCGAGTCCAGGGGAGGTCCCCGGGGGCGCACCGGCCGCGACGTCCACGACCCCGATGAGAGTCCCCCGCCGCAGCGACAGCTCGCGCTCGACCAGCGCCGCGGTGTCACGCAGCGCCGCCACTCCGTCCGAGGCGACGAGGCGCCACGCCACCCTCCCGACGACGACCGCGCCAGCCAGCGCCCCGGCCCACAACGCGGCGGGACCCCACCGCAGCACGCCGAACAGCCCGAGCCGGGCCGCGAGCGCCGCGCCCGCCGCCGCCAGCGCGAGCGCCAGCGCGGCGCCCAGTACCAGCACCAGCGCGCGGCGCGTCG
>JAUYOW010000298.1 GCA_030697825.1 Gemmatimonadales bacterium
TGAACGGTCCAAGTGATAGGTAACACTTTGTACTCAGCTGATTGGTAACACTTTGGTCCTTCCTTTGTGGTTGTCGCCGCTGCGGCGAGCGGGGCGCCCGAGCTGATCGACGATCCGCCCGACGGCTTCGTGGAAGCGGCCCAGCCAGACGGGTCCGAAGTAAACGTTCCAGAGGCCGTCGTCGATTTCCTCCAGGCCGATCTCGAGTTCCGCGAACAGGTGACTCACGTTGACCCAGCGGTTGGACCAGCGAATGCCGCCGTTGCGGCTGACGAGGCGCCGCTCGAAGTGACCGGGATAGAGGAGCGGCGGCAGCGTCGCGCGGTAGGGGCGCGGCGAGGCGGCGTAGCAGCTGGCGGGCGTAGCGTCGTGCAGGGCTTCGTGCGGACGCTCGGTGTTGTAGCGCCGACGGAAGGCGTCGAAGCAGTGCTGCTGGGCCGCCAAGTTGCCCTGGGGCGGCCGGGCCGTCGCGGCTTTGAGGGTCCGGTGCATCCGTTCGTGGCGCCCGTTCTGTTCCGGGTGGGCAGGCTCGATCAGTTCGGGGCCAATCCCAAGGCGGACCCACCACACCGAGAGCGTCGACAGCCGGCCGAGCGCGTTGGAGGCGAACGGCTGGCCGTTGTCACTGCGGATCCGCTCGGGCAGACCGTAGCGCTGAAATAGCCGCACGAAGACCGGCCAGCTGCTCTCGATCGTGGGCGCGAGCAGGCCGCGGCAGCCCAGCAGGAAGCGGCTCGCGCCATCCTGGACGGTCAGCGGGTAGCAGTAGATCCCATCGCCGGTGCGGAACTGGCCCTTGAAGTCGGCGGTCCACACCGCGTTGGGCTGGTCCATCGGCGTCCCCGGCGGGCCGGCGTGAAAGCGGCGTCGGCTCCGTCGCCGTGGCCGCACGCGCCCGTGCCGCTCGAGAATCCGATGGACGGTGGTCTTGGTCGGCACCTGGTCGGCCGGCACGCGGTCCTGCAGCAGGCGGCGCACCTTCCGCGCCCCCCACGTGTAGCGGTGCTGGAGCTGCAGAATCAGGTCCACGACCGCTGGCGGGGTGGCATGCGGGCATCCCCTGGGGCGATGCGAGCCATCCGCCAGCCCCGCCGGGCCGGCCCGCTCGTAGGCGGCGAGCCACTTGTAGCCGGTCCTCCGGCTGACCTCGTAGCGCCGGCACAGCTCCGCGATCGACCAGCCGGGCCGATGAACATCCTGGACAAAGCGCAGTCGTTCATCCATCGGGCACGTCTCCCTCCACGGCATTGGCGCCTCCTCAGTGAGGCGCCTAGTTTAGAGAGAGTGTTACCCATCAGCTGTGTACGATGTGTTACCTATCAGCTGCGAATGTACCCGCCAGCGCCCTAACTACGGGTTGAAGCAGACGGCGCGGCCCGCCGTCGTCGCGAGTGCTCCAGCAGTCGGCGGCCGCGCCGCTACTTAACCCTGTTCGTTAGCCGCACATCGCCGGAGACCATGTGGGCGATCTCTCCTAGCTTGACGCGGGGGCATTGCTCCGACTCCACCGCGAGGTCGCCGACGAACTCCGGCGCATAGGGGTGTCTCGGAGCGCCAACAGCCCCGTCGCTGGGTACGCCGAATGGCTCGTCGCTCGGAAGCTGCGGCTCCGACTCGCCGCGAACTCCACGGCCGGATTCGACGCCACCGACCGACAGGGGAAGAAGGTCGAAATCAAGGCGCGCCGGCAGACCCCGACCAGTAGGCCTTCTCACTTCAGCGCGCTGCGAGGGCTCGAAGAGAAGCGCTTCGACTACCTCATCGCCGTTCTGTTCGACCAGGACTACTCAGTGGTTCGTGCGATCCGCCTGCCCTACAAGGCTGTCCGGCGCCTAGCGCGCTTTCGGCGTCATGTGAACGGAAGCGTGCTCATCATCCGCGACCTGTGGAATGCGGCCAACGCCCAGGACATCACCCGGCAGCTCCGGGGCGATGGCGGCTAACTCGCGCTGAGCCTGTGTGAAAACTCTCGGATGTGCACAAATAGGGGGTCTTCCGACCTCTGACTGGGTCGAGATCGTGGCTCCTGAGCGAAATGTGAGCGTCGGAATTCTCAGAGGCCATCACCGGTGCGAGTTGCGATACAGGCTTGGGTTGTAGCTGACGGGCCGGCTGGCCGCGCTGGCGTGCGGGGTTCTCGAACTGTAGCGTTGTAACGCGGGGCCAGCACGGCCAAGGCGCCGGCCCGCAGCTAAACCCTGTTCGTTAGACCGCAGATCGCGGGTGGGGCATTTCTAATGGAGGGCCCGCGCTCGCGGCCGCCACATCTACGCGCTCGCCACCCATCAAATGTTCTAGGGGATGAGAAATGGAGCTAGAAGATTGGGCGAGAGTCGTAACGATCGTCTTTCAATCGTTCTCCACCATCGCTATCGTCGGCGCTGCCGTTAAGTACCTTTGGGGCCGTGACGAACGTTCGGGTGAAACTCTGCTGCACCTTGAAACCCGCTTTAAGGAGCTGCAAATTCCATGGCAGGCAGAGCGGTCCGGATCGTTCCTATCCAGCATTACGCGCGCAGTCGACCTCGAAGCGCATGAGTTCGAAAAGAGTGGCCTCCAGCTGGCAATTGACAAAGGGCTCGAAGGCAGATGGAATGACCGCACCGATCTTGAGAGGGCGTGGATGTCACGCCTTGACGAATTCATCCGCTTCCTTCTCCTTGTCGCTGGCATGGAGAAGAACCGACTTCTCAAGAAGCGGGCTCTTTGGGATGCATATCATTACTGGTTCCGCATGGTCGCGAGA
This sequence comes from Gemmatimonadales bacterium, assembly GCA_030697825.1. Lineage (NCBI taxonomy): Bacteria > Pseudomonadati > Gemmatimonadota > Gemmatimonadia > Gemmatimonadales > Gemmatimonadales bacterium. Next base: position 2,747 of record JAUYOW010000298.1, read on the forward strand.
AACCCAAAGCTCCAAGAATATGTTGGGCTATACTTCCCGGTTCTATACAGGTTCCTCCGGGACAACGAAAAGGAGATTGTCGCGTATGAACGCCTTCACAGCGCGACCGCGCAAGAGGCGGAGCCTGGAATCCAGGCCGCATACAGCCAACTACAAACGCTCGTGGCGGCTCATCCGCGAACACCCCCTCCAGCTGGCCACGCGCGCGCTCAGGTGCTGTCTCTAATACTCTTTGGGGCGTTTGTCCTCGCTCCGTTTATTGTCAGTTGGAGGTGGTTCACTGCGCGCGAGCATCGTGGCGACCGAAGCGCGCGCTAACACCATTAAGAAGTTACCTGTCACGGGGTCGCAGTAGTCCCATCGCGGCGAGCGCAGCTCGCCGCTGTCTTCCTCCTGGTCACCTGCTCACTGCCGCGCACCTGCAAAGCGGCGATTGCCGGTCGTATCGGGTCGTCTCCCTCTTGCATTAGTACTACCCAGTATTACATTGTCTCATGGCCGTCTCCGTCCGCTTGGAGTTCATCTACACCCCCTTGTTTGAGGCCAGTGCGAAGGGGTTGCTGGATGACGAAGCCATGCGGCAACTGGAAACGACCCTCCTCCGCGATCCACAGCAGGGGGATGTCGTTGCAGGCACCGGCGGCGTGCGGAAGCTGCGTGCCGCGTTGCCTGGACGCGGGAAACGGGGCGGTGCCCGAGTCATCTATCTCTACGTGACTGTGCGGGGCCGGGTCTACTTCCTGCTGGCGTACGCCAAGAATCGGCGAGTCGATCTTACACCGGCGGAGAAGCGCGCGGTGCACGCGATGGCGCGGCAACTGGAACGGGAGGTCTAAGATGAGCACCAAGCCCAAGGCCCGCCTCGGGGCACTGCTGGTCGAGAGCATGCGCCAAGCGGTGGCCATCAACCAGGGTCGGTTGCGCCCGGCCCGTCGCCACCGGCTCACCCTTCGGGAAGCCACCGTGTCCGCACCCCCCCGCTATGGCTCCTCCCGGATCCGCCGCCTCCGCGAGCGCCTGGGTTTGTCCCAGCCAGTATTTGCCCGCGCGCTCAATGTCAGTGTCGCCACCGTCCGCGGGTGGGAACAGGGCGCCCGGATTCCGGACGGTCCCTCACGGCGATTGCTCGAGGTTGCGGAGCGACATCCCGCGACGATTCTCACGGCGGTGTCGCCGGTGCGGCCGCGGTCGGGATCAAAGGCAGCGGCATAACCCGCGCTTGCTGCCGCGGAGCCGCTGGGGCGGCTCGCGGCAGAAGCGCAGTCCGTTATGCGCTTGGACACTGTTTGGAAGGCAGGTGCCATGACCACTCCACCAGACACATCCCCCGTCAAGAGATTGTTTTCAGAGGCAGCTCTATTGGCTGCACTGCGTGGCCGCCGCTGCCCGCAGCAAGCCCTGTTCGTTTGCCAGCGCTCGCCCAGCCGACACACTCGCTATAGATTCCTGCATCGCTCACAAGGTGCATCGCATGTCCGACACGACGGTGAAACAGCAGGCCCTCAACGCGGTCCAGTCCTTGCCGGACTCCGCGACGTTCGAGGACGTCCTGGAGCGATTGCTTTTTATCTCAAAGGTTGAGCGGGGTCTCGCAGAAGCCGACGCTGGGCAACTGATCCCGCACGAGCAGATAAAGGCGCGCTTCGGGTTGTGAGTCGGATCCACTGGACGCCTCAAGCGAGCAACGACCTTGACGCGATCCACGAGTACGTAAGCCGCGACTCCCCTGCCGCCGCCACGACGTTGGTTGCACGCCTACTAACCGCTATTGATCAGCTAGAGTCCTATCCGCGGTCAGGCCGCACGGTTCCGGAGTTCAACAACCCAGTCATTCGCGAGCTCGTTTGGGGCTCTTACCGTGTTGTGTACCGACTGTGGGAGCGCGACGTTCAACTTCTGCGGATCCATCACGCGGCCCGACCTCTGCCGCTTGATCTGACTTCGAGCGCGGGCTAACAAGCATTTGAAGCCGTCGGCTGGCCGCGCTGGCGAGCAGTGCAGGAAATTCGGCGCACGCTTGAGCAGCTGGACCAAGAGGCCCGAGAATCCTAGGCCGCCGACAACTCCATCTGCTTCGAGTACTTGCCGTAGCGCGCCGCGCTCACGCACCGGGAACGCTTGAGGAAGGCCTTCTGTCCGGCCACGACGCCCGTCGCCTGGCCGCCCCAGGCCTTGAGCGCCTCGTCCTGGAGCGCGCGCCCGTAAGAGTAGCTCAGCTCCCAGGGCAGGCCGCCGAGCGCGTTCATGGCGTTCAGGTGCGCGGTCGCCACTTCGGGGCTCTGACCGCCGGAGAGGAAGACGACGCCGGGGACGCTGGCCGGCACCGTGCGGCGCAGGCAGCGCACGGTGGTCTCCGCCACCTGCTCTACACCCGCCTGGACCGGGCAGCTCTTCCCCGAGATCACCATGTTGGGTTTGAGGAGCATCTCCTCCAGGGACACGCGGTGCGCGAACAGCGCCATGAAGACGCGCTTCAGCGTCGCCTCCGTGACCTCCTCGCAGCGCTCGATCGGGTGCTCGCCGTCCATCAGGACTTCCGGCTCCACGATCGGGACCAGGCCCTGCTCCTGCGACAGCGCGGCATAGCGAGCCAGCGCGTGAGCGTTGGCGTCGATGCAGAAGTTGGTCGGGATGCCGCTGCCGATAGTTATCACCGCGCGCCACTTGGTGAACCGCGCGCCCAGCTTGAAGTATTCGGCCAGCCGCTCGCGCAAGCCGTCGAGGCCCTCGGTGATCTGCTCACCCGGGAAACCGGCCAGCGCCTTGGCGCCCTTGTCCACCTTGATGCCGGGGATGCTCCCTTGCTTCACGAGCAACTCGGCGAAGGGCTTGCCGTCGTCGGCCTTGTGGCGGAGCGTCTCGTCGAACAGAATGACACCGCTGATGTACTCGCCGACCCCGGGCGAGGCGAAGAGCATCTGCCGGTAGGCGCGGCGGTTCTCCTCGGTGTTGGCTAGGTTGATGCTCTTGAACCGCTTGTCGATCGTTCCGTGGCTTTCGTCGGCCGCGAGGATGCCCCTGCCCGGGGAGACCAGGGCCTTGGCGGTGGCGGCGAGATCGTGCGTGGTCATCGTGGCACCCCGTTCATCGAGCCCAAGCCAACAGGCAACCCGTTCTGGTCGTAGATGTAGCACTGAGTTACGGCGAAAAAAGGTAACCCGCCGCGGAGGCAGACCGCCAGATGGCACCGGTGATTGACCTTCGGAGTGATACCGTCACGCGCCCCTCCGCCGCCATGCGGAAGGCCATGGCCGAGGCGGAGGTCGGCGACGATGTGCTGGATGGCGACCCGACCACCCGCCGGCTCGAGGAGCGGGTGGCCGAGCTGCTGGGGAAGGGCGACGCCCTGTTCTTCCCGTCCGGCACCCAGGCCAATCAGACCGGCATCTGGCTCAGCACGCGGCCCGGGACGGAGCTGCTGGTCGAGGCCAACGCGCACCTGGTGCATTACGAGATCGCCGGGGTGGCGGCGCTTTCGGGCGTCCAGATCCGGCCGGTCGCGACACCGGACGGCCTGCTGACTGCGGACCTGGTGCGCGGCGCGCTCCGCCCCGGCTCCCCGCACGTCCCGCGTCCCTCCGCGATCGCGATCGAGAACACCCACAATGCGGCGGGCGGGAAGGTGATGCCGGTCGCCGTCGCGGACGCGATCGGCGCGCTGGCGGACGAGGTCGGGCTCCCGCTGCACCTCGATGGCGCGCGGCTCTGGAATGCGGCCACGGCCCTCGGCGTGCCGCCGGCGCGGTGCGCCAAGCCCGCGCGCACGGTCATGGTCGCCTTCTCCAAGGCGCTCGGCTGTCCAGTGGGCTCGTGCCTCGCGTTCCCCAAGGAGGCACGAAGGGATGTATGGGAGATCCGGAAGCGCCTGGGCGGGGGGATGCGCCAGTCGGGCATCCTGGCCGCGGCGGCGCTCTACGCGCTCGACCACAACCTGGAGCGCATCTCGGAAGACCACGCCAACGCGAAGAAGCTCGCGGCAGGGCTACGCGGCCATCCCGCGGTCAGGCCGCTCGAGCCCGAAACGAACATCGTCATGCTGGATCTCGTGCGGGAGCAGGATAGTGCGGAAACGGTGATCCCCCGACTGGCCGAACGGGGCGTGAAGGTGGTGCCGTTCGGGCCCAGGCGGCTGAGGGCCGTGACGCACCTTGATGTGAGCACGCAGGATATCGAGCGAGCCATTGCGATCATCGGTCAAGTTCTCGCTTAGCGGCGCCGCGTTGCTGGTCGCCACGGCGGCGGCCGCGCAGAGGCCCGACACGTCACGCGCGGACAGCGCGCGCTACGTGCTGGCGCCGATCACGGTCAGCGTGACGAGGGAGCAGCGGTCGCTGATGGAGGTGCCGTTGGCTGTCACGCGGGTCGGCGCGGCCGACCTTTTCGGCTCCAAGGGTCTCGGTCTGGACGACGCGCTGGACCTGGTGCCCGGCGTGGTTGCCCAGTCCCGGTACGGCGGGAGCGACATCCGTCTCGCGATCCGCGGCTTCGGCGCGCGTGGGGCGGGGGACCGATCCAACGCCGGCACCGCGCGCGGAGTCCGCGTGCTCCTCGACGGAGTTCCTGAGACGGAGCCGGACGGCAGGACCTCGTTCGACAACATCGACCTCGCCGCGGTCCAGTCCGTCGAGGTGGTGCGCTCGAACGCGTCGGCGCTGTGGGGGAACGCGGCGGGCGGCGTGGTGAGTCTCTCGACCGTCCCGGACGTCCGGCGTGCCTACGCGACGCTCGGTACGACGGTGGGCGGCTTCGGGCTCAGGCGGAGCGCCTTGCGCGCGGGAACTCCCTTCGGCTCGGGACAGGTCGCGCTCGCGTTCGCCAACACCGCTTTGGACGGGTGGCGCGAGCACTCCGGCAGCACGCGCTCGGTGCTCAACATCTCCATCGTGACCTCGCCGGACGCGCGGACCCGGCTCGGCGTCTACGCCGTCGCGAGCGACAACCGGTTCAGGATCCCGGGCCCGCTCACGCGCGGCCAGGCCGACAGTGCGCCGGCCCAGGCGAGCGCCGTCTACGTCCAGCGCGACGAGCGGCGTCACAACCGCCTCGCGCGGCTGGCCGTGTCGCTGGAGCATCGCGTCGGAGAGCGCGGCACCGTGAGCGGGATGCTCTTCGCGGGCCCCAAGTTCCTCCAGCGCTCGGAGCGCGGCACGTTTCGGGACTTCACCCGCTATCACCTGGGTGGAAACCTCGTGGTGCGGCACGCCGCGCGGCTGAGCGCCACGGTCACGAGCACGCTGATGGCAGGGGTGGACGAGGCCTACCAGGACGGCGCCATCCTCTTCTACTCGCTGACCCCCGAGGCAACCCGAGGCGACACCCTGCGCGGCAACAAGCGCGAGGGCGCCAACAACTTCGGGATCTTCGCGCAGCAGGAGCTGGGGCTGGGCGGCCGAGTCTCAGTCACGCTCGGCGCGCGCTACGACGCCATCGCGTACGACTACAACGACTTCATCACCCCGGCACTCGACGCCGGCAGGACGTTCAGCCGCGTCACGCCCAAGCTCGGGGTCACCTACCGGCTTGGCGCGGCGCACGCGCTTTACGCGAGCGCCGGCGGGGGCGTGGAGGCGCCGGCGGGCAACGAGGTGGACCCGCCCGGCACCTTCGGGCAGGACACGATCAGCGCGTTGAGTCCACTTCTGAAGCCGATTCGCTCGACGACGTTCGAGCTGGGCACGAAGCACGTCATGCCGCTCGGCGAGGACGGACTCCTCAGCGCGCTCGCCTACGATATCGCGGTCTACCGGACCGACGTAATGAACGAGATCGTTCCATACCAGGGCGGCCGGTTCTACCTCACCGCGGGCCGCGCCAGGCGGAGCGGAGTTGAGCTGGGGCTGTCGGTCCACGCGGCCGGCGGCTGGCAGCTTCGGAGCGCGCTCACGTATTCCCGCAACACCTACGAGGCATACGTGGTGGACTCGGTGCACTACGGCCGGCCGGGGTTCTTCGCCGACTTCTCGGGCAACCGGGTCGTCGGCGTGCCCGACTTCGTTTACAGCGCGAGCCTCGCCTGGTCGCCGGAGACGGCGGGGCCGTTCACGGCGCGCCTCGCGATCCAGGGCATGTCCCGTTTCTTCGCCGATGACGCGAACGCGGTGACGGTGCCCGGCTACGGGATCGTGAATCTGACCGTCGGCGTCGCCGAACCGATAGGTATCGGGAGAGGCGTCGGGCTGCGCGGCTTCGTTACGGTCAACAACGTGACCGACCGACGTTACACCGCGTCGGCCTTCCTGAATCCCGCATTCGTGAACGGCGAGGCCGTCGCGTTCGAGCCCGGGCTGCCGCGCCACCTCGTCGTCTCCCTGGAGATCGGTCGCCGGTGACCTAGGCGTCGGCTGCTTCCGCTGGTATCTTGGCGCGACCATGCGCCTCACCTCCCTCGATTGGCTCGTCGTCTTCGTCTCTATCGTCGTCTCGTTCCTCCCCGCCGTCGTCCTCGCGAAGCGGGCGGGTACCAGTACCGCCGAGTTCTTCACCTCGGGCCGGTCGGCGCCGTGGTGGCTGGTGGGCGTTTCGATGGTGGCCACCACCTTCATCACCGACACG
>JAUYOW010000299.1 GCA_030697825.1 Gemmatimonadales bacterium
CGCCGTCGCCGTCTCGATGATCACGCCTGGTCCGGTCGTCATCACGGTCGCGTTCATCGGATACCTGACGGCCGGGCCGTTGGGCGCGTGCGCGGCGGCGCTCGGCGTTTTCCTGCCCGTGTACGTGGTGGTGATCGTGGCCGCGCCGCACTTTAACCGCTTCGCCCAGGACCCGCGCGTAAAGGCCTTCGTGGACGGTGTGACCGCGGCAGCGACGGGCGCGATCGCGGGCGCGGCGTGGGTGCTGGGGAAGCGCGCCATCACCGACTTGCCCACGGCTGCGATCGCCGCGGCGACCCTGGCGCTGCTGTTCCGGACCAGGAGGCTCCCGGAGCCGCTGCTGATAGTCGCGGCGGGAGTGGGCGGCGTGCTTCTCGGCTGAGGGCGCCCGGGTTGCGGACCTACCGCCGGCGGTGAAGCTTGCGGCATGGCGATCGACGTCGAGCGGGCCCGCCGGGAGACCCCCGGCTGCGTCGAAGTCCTGCACCTCAACAACGCGGGCGCGTCGCTGATGCCGCGCCGCGTGCTGGAGGCGGTGAAGGACGAGGCGCGGGGGCTTGCCCAGATGGTGCGGGCGTCGTACAACACCGAGGACGAAGTGGGGCGGTTCTGCGAGGAGCTGGAAGCGTTGGGATGACCACGGCACGCGAGGGAGTGGACGCATGGCCGACAGCGTTTCGTTCGAGAAGGTCCTTGCCGACGAGCTAAAGCTCATCGCTCATCGGCGCAGCGCGCCCGACGCGCCGGGAAACCCCGACGACTTCCGGCCCGAAACAGCGTTCGCGCGGGGCCTCCAGGGGCTCGCTTTCTCGGGGGGCGGGATCCGATCGGCGAGCTTCAACCTCGGCGTGCTGCAGGCGCTGGCGAAGCAGCGGGTGCTGGAAGGCTGCGACTACCTCTCGACGGTCTCGGGCGGAGGGTACATCGGGTCGTGCCGCTCGGCGCTCTGCTCGGACGGGAGCGCCGGGGTGTCCCCGGGAGACTTCCCGTTCGCTTTCGACGGGCGCGAGGAGCGGTCCGAGGTCAAGCGGCTCCGCCAGCACGGCGAGTATCTCGCCCCGGCCGGCGGGCTCCTGCAGCTCGACACGTGGCGCATCGTCTCGACCTACGTGGGACGGCTGCTCATCACGCTCTCCACGATCATGGCCATCCTCGGCGTGGCCGCCGCGGCGTGGATCATCGTCTATCCCAAGATCGTCAACCTCGCGCTCGGCATGCGTGGAGAGGCGCCGGTGCTCGACGGCCTGCTCTGGGGCAAGCCGCGTGACCACATCACCGCGCTGTTCGCCCCGGCGGCGGTGGTAAGCTTCCTCTGGCTCGCCACCACGCTCATGTACGCCGTCGTCACGGTCGTGCCGAGGCTGTGGACGCTGCGCTTCCGCGAGGGGTTCACGAGGTTCCAGGCGATCCTCCTCAGGCTGGCGTTCGTGCTCGCGGTCGCGGGCGTGTTGCCGCTGCTGCTGGTGTACGTGGACAAGCTGGTCACCGATTTCAAGCTCGCGTTCTCGGTGCCCGCGGCGCTCTCGGCGCTGTCGGTCGCCGGCTCGCGCCTGCTCGGCGAGGAGGCGAAGGGGCTGCCGGCCATGCTCAAGCGAGGGCTCGTGGCGGCGGGCATGGCGCTGTTCGTCGCCATCGTCTGCATCGGCGTCCTGTACGTCGTGTGGGGCTGGGCGAACATTGCGGGCCCCATCTTCGTGCTGCTGCTCGGCGTCCTGGTGCTGCTGGCGCTCTTCACGGACATCAATCGCGTGTCGATGCACTATTTCTACCGCGACCGGCTGAGCGAGGCGTTCATCGTCCGGCGCGACCGGGGGCGGGGAGACCAGCTCGTTTCCGCCGACGATCTCATGTTGAGTGCGCTGGCCTACCCGGACCGCCGGGTCCCGTACCACCTGGTGAACACCTGCGTGAACCTGCTCGGCAGCGACGACCCGGCGCTCCGCGGCCGCAAGGCGGACTTCTTCCTGCTCTCGCCGCTCTATTGCGGCTCGCGCGCCACGGGATACCGGCGCACCGCCGAGTACGAGAACGACCGGATGTCGCTCGCCACGGCGATGGCGGTCTCCGGCGCCGCGGCGAGCCCGCAGCACGGCTACGGCTCGAGCACGGCGATGGCGTTCCTGATGACGCTGCTCAACGTGCGGCTCGGCATCTGGGCCGAGAACCCGCGGAACCGGCCGAGTCTGCTCGGCGGCTGGCTCACGCCGCGGCGCCTCTGGCCGCTGTACCTGTGCCGAGAGCTGTTCAACGACACCGACGAGAGGCGGTGGCTGGTGAATCTGTCGGACGGCGGCCACATCGAGAACCTGGCGATGTACGAGCTGCTGCGGCGCCGCTGCAAGGTGATCATCGCCTCCGACGCTGAGGCGGACCCGAAGCGCACCTTCGGGGGACTGGGCGGAGTGATACGCAAGGCGCGGATCGACATGGGTATCGAGATCAAGGTGAGTGTGAACGACCTGGTCCCCGATCCGGGGAGCGGGCTCTCGAAGCTCCACGCGGTCAAGGGCGAGATCCGTTACCCCAAAGGCGACGGGACGTTCGACGTGGGCACTCTGATCTACATCAAGTCGTCGCTCACCGGCGACGATCCGCGCGATCTGCACGAGTACCGGTGCAGTCACGACACCTTCCCGCACGAGTCCACGGCGGACCAGTTCTTCGACGAGGCGCAGTTCGAGTCGTACCGCGAGCTGGGGTACCGGTCGGGGAAGGCGGCGGCGGCGCTTATGGGCGTCGCGGCCGCCCGAGCGTCGCTGCCCGACGGCGGGCGGCCGCCCGGAGAACCCGCCCGTGCGCGGGATGCGGCCGAGTATTAGGTTAGAGCCATGAACAACCCGTCCGTCGCCGCGATCCTGGCCCGGTACAAGGGGCCCAGCCTGCCGCGCAGCCTCTGGCAGCTGGCCAGCACGGCCACGCTGGTGGTGGCGACGTGGGTGCTCATGTACTTCAGCCTTCGAGTGTCGTACTGGCTCACGCTGGGGCTCGCGGTGCCGTCGGCGTTCTTCCTGATCCGGCTGTTCATCATCCAGCATGACTGCGGGCACGGGGCGTTCTTCAAGTCACCGAGGGTCGCGGACGCGGTAGGCTCCGTCATCGGCGTCCTGACGCTCACGCCGTATCACTATTGGAAGAAGACGCATGCCATCCATCACGCGACGAGCGGGAACCTCGAGCATCGGGGCTTCGGGGACATCGCGACGCTCACGGTGGATGAGTACCTCTCGCGCCCCTGGTGGGGCCGGCTCGGGTACCGCCTCTACCGGAACCCGATGGTGCTCTTCGTGGTCGGGCCCGCGTTCCACTTCATCGTGAAGCACCGCATCCCGACGATCGTGCCTCGGGCATGGAAGCGGGAGCGGTTCAGCATCGTGTGGACCGACGTCGTGCTGGCTGGATTCGTCGCCCTGATGGCGCTGACGGTCGGGCTCAAGGCGTTCCTGATGGTGCAACTACCGCTCACGCTGATCACCTGCTCGCTCGGCGTGTGGCTGTTCTACGTGCAGCACCAGTTCGAGCCCACCTACTGGGAGCATGACGAGCACTGGGACTACGACCGGGCGGCGCTCCAGGGCAGCTCGTACTACGAGCTGCCGCCGGTCCTCCGGTGGCTCACCGGCAACATCGGGATCCACCACATCCACCACTTGAACGCTCGCATCCCGAACTACCGGCTGCCGGTGGTGCTGCGCGAGCATCCCGAGCTGGCCGATGTGAACCGGCTCACGCTCTGGCAGAGTATCAAATGTGTACCGCTGGCGCTGTGGGACGAGCAGGAGCGGAAGCTGGTGGGGTTCCGCAGGGCAAGAGCGCTGCGGCGGCAGCACGCCGCCTGAGGTCGCCCGCCACAGTCATCTCCGGTTATAGTAACCTGTCAGGACCTTAGAACGCGGGGCCGGGAGCGCCATGACGGCGTCCCGGCCCCATCCAGCTTCGGCGTTCGTCACGCTCCGGTCGCGGCCGGCTAGAGGGAACCCGCCATTACCGCGACCTCCAGGCGGCGCATCTCGGCTGAACCAAGGCCCGCGTTCAGCTCGTTCATGCTCGCGCAGAACGGCGGGCACGGCATCATGAGATCGAGCAGCACGCCGTCCGTGAGGTCGGCGCCTTCGGGGTCCACGCCCACCAGGACCAGCGTCTCCTTGGCCGCTTCATCGAGGGCGTAGTAGTACCGGAGTGCCAGGCAGTCACGCTGCGCGAGCAGCTCGCGCACCTGCGGGGCGAGGAAGGCGCCCCCCTTCACCCGGTCCGGGAAGGCCTCGCGGTAACGGCGCGTCATCGTGGCCGCCGCATCGAGGGTGATGTGATGGTCGCGCTTCGGCAGCGCCAGCGGCACCGCGCGATAGGGCTGCTTCCCCTTGGGGCGCTCGCTCGCGTTGAGCTCGTTGGGCAGCGCGCAGAACGGCGGGCAGGGGACCATTAGGTCGAGCACGACGCCGTCCGTCAGGTCGTCGTTGCTCACGTCCACGCCCACCAGCACCAGGGTCGGCCGACCGTAGCTCCCCAGCGCATGGTAGTAACGCATCGCCGCGCAGCCAGGCTGGTCGAGCAACTCCAGGATCTGGCCGGCATGGAACGCGCCGCCCCGCTCGCCGTTGGGGCGGGTCTCGCGGAACCGGCGCGTCATGCGCGCCGCGTCAGCGAGCTGGATGTGGTGGTCACGCGTGG
>JAUYOW010000300.1 GCA_030697825.1 Gemmatimonadales bacterium
CGGCTCGCCATGGTCACGGCGGCCAGCCGGTCCGTAGAGCCGGTGGTGATCGCGAACAACACGGCCTTCCCGCCCGGCAGGAACTCCGGCCACCGGTACGATTCCCGGGAGGCGGAATCAGGAGCCGCGACCGGTACCGGCAGCCCGCCGGCGGCGGGGACACGCATCAGGCCGCGGCCGTCGGCGAACACGATCGTGTCGCCGTCGCCCCAGCTCGCGCCCCAGAAGCTGCCGTCGGTGTCGCAGATCGGCAGGGCGGGACCGCCGGCGAGCGCCACCTTCAGCAGCCGGCTGCCCGAGTTGAAGCCGACCCACCTTCCATCCGGCGAGAAGAACGGATTCGTGCCGCCCGTCGTGCCGGGGATCGGCACCGGCTCGACCCGGTCCATGCTCCGCGAGAAGAGCTGGTCGCCCGAGCCCGGGTTGCCCACGAAGACGATCCAGGAGCCGTCGGGCGATAGCGCGAGCACCTGCGCCGTGAGTCCGGTGGTGACCTCGGGGGCGAGCTTGACCGCGAACCGGCCGATCGGCGGCGGGGCCGCCGAGGGGCGGAGCAGCTCGCGCGCCAGCAAGCCCAGGGCGCCGAGCAGCAGCACCCACGGGGCCGCGGCCATCGCGTGGCGCAATGCGGCGCGGCGCGGCGCCGGCGCGGCTGCAGCGGGCGCGGCAGCGGCGGTCCGCACGACCGACGCGCCAGCCGGAAGCGTCAGCTCCGGTTTGGCGAGCGCCTCGGCGAACTGCGCGGCGGAGCCGAACCGGTCCGCCGGCAGCTTCTCGAGCGCCCTCAGCACCGTCGCCTCGACGTGCGGCGGGATCGTATGGCGCTGCAGCGTCAGCGAGCGCGGCTCCTCCGTCATCACCCGCGCGATGATCGCCTGCGCCGTCGGGCCGGTGAACGGCGGCTCTCCCGTCAGCATCTCGTAAAGCACACAGCCCAGGGCGTAGACGTCGGCCTTGGGCGTGATCTCGCGCTCCCCCATCGCCTGCTCGGGCGCCATGTAGTGCGGCGTGCCGAGGCTCATCCCCGTCTCGGTCATCCTGGTGCCGCCGCCGGCGCTGCTCACGGCCAGCGCAATGCCGAAGTCGGCGACCAGCGCCGAGCCGTCGTGCAGCAGGATGTTCTCGGGCTTGATGTCGCGGTGCACCACGCCGTGGCGATGGGCGTAGTCCAGCGCGCTCGCGACCTCCGCCGCGATGCGCACCGCGTCGTCCACCGGCAGCTGCTTCTCCTTGATGAGCCGGTCGCGCAGCGACTCACCTTCCACGTAGGGCATGACGTAGTAGACGATGCCCTCGGCCTCGCCCGAGTCGTGGAGCGGCAGGATGTGCGGGTGCTGGAGGTTGGCGGTGGTCTGGATCTCCTTGAGGAACCGCTCGCCGCCCAGGATGGCGGCCAGCTCCGGGCGCAGGACCTTGAGCGCGACCTTGCGGTTGTGCCGCACGTCGTGCGCCAGGTAGACGGTCGCCATGCCGCCGGCGCCGAGCTCGCGCTCGATGGCGTAGCGCCCTTCCAGCGTGGCGCCGAGGCGGGTGATGGCGTCGCTCATCTCAATGTCCAGGACGGAGTGCAGACCAAGATACGGACGGGCGCGACGCCCGGCCAGCGGCGTCACGCTCTTGCCAACGGCGCGCCGGCAGCCATCTATGTGGCGTGCACGGCTACACCGTCCAGGACGTCGCCCGGCTCCTCGGCCTCACGCCTGCGCAGATCCGTTCGTGGACCCGCGCCGGGTTCCTCACGCCCGCGCGCGGCCCGCGCGGCGAGCCGCGGTTCTCGTTCCAGGACCTCGTGCTGTTACGGGCGGCCAAGGGCCTGATGGCCGCACGCATCCCATCCGCGTCCATCCGCCGATCCCTGAAAAGCCTGAAGCAGCAGCTGCCGCGCGGCCGCGCGCTCAGCGAGCTGCGCATCACCGCCGAGGGAGATCGGATCGTGGCGCGCGACGGGGGTGTCGCGTGGAACCCCGACTCCGGGCAGCTGGTGCTCGACTTCACCACCTCGCAGCTGGCGCAGCGGGCGGCGCCGATGGCGCGGCGGCAGGCGGCGCTGGCGCGGCAGGCGGACACCGCGCTCGACGCCGAGGGATGGTTCGCATTGGGACTGGAGCTGGAGATCAGCTCACCGGATGAAGCGCGCGACGCCTATCGCCGGGCGCTGGAGTTGGACCCCCATCACGCCGACGCGCACGTGAACCTCGGCCGGCTACTGCAGGAAGCGGGGCGCATCGGCGACGCGGAAGGGCACTATCACGCCGCGCTCGCCGCGAACGCCGAGCACGCGACGGCGTGGTACAACCTCGGCACGGTGCTGGAGGACGAGAAGCAGCTCAAGGAGGCGATCGGCGCGTACGAGCAGGCGATCCGGGCGGACCCGAAACTCGCGGACGCCTACTTCAATCTGTCGCGGCTGTACGAGAAGGCGGGCAAGCGGGCGGCGGCGCTGCGTGCCCTGTCCAGGTATCGGGTGCTCACCGAGCGGGGTTGACGCGGGGCGTGCGTACTAGTACCCTGTACTAGTACTTTGATGGGAGATACTATGAAGCGGAAGCTCCCCAAGCCCAAGCTGGTGCGCGAGCCGGTGATGGTGTATCTGGACGCGCCTGACCGCGATCTGCTGGCGCAAATGGTGGACCGGACGGGGCTTCCCAAGACCGAGCTGTTCCGTCGTGGCCTGCGCCGCCTGGCGGACGAGACGCTCACGGAGAAGAAGCCGGGGTGGTCGCTGGAGTACCTGATCGCCAACGCCGACGTGGACGACGGGTTCCCGCCGGACGTCGCCGAGCGCCACGACTACTACCTGGCTGGCGGTTACGAGGAGTTTCTCCGGCGCAAGCGCAAGAAGAAGCGTGCGCGCGCTGGTTGACACCAGCGCCCTCGTCGCGCTGATCCGGTCCGCCGATCAATACCACGCGCAGGCCGTTGCCACCGCTCGCCGCTACGTAGCCTCCGGGGGCCGGTACCTCGGCACCACGCTCGTGCTCGGCGAGCTGCACTCGCATCTGCTCTACGGCCGCGGGCCTGAGGAGGCGCGCGCCGCGCTGGCCAACCTGCTCGATGATCCGGCGCACGAGTGGGTTGCTGTGCCGGTGGAACTGGTTCGCAACGCCGTCAAAGGCTGGCTCGCGCGATTCCGGGACCAGGGGTTCTCGCTGGTGGACGCGGTGAGCTTCGAGGTGATGCGGCGGGAGACGATCACCCACGCCGGCGGGTTCGACCGCCACTTCGAGGTGGCGGGGTTCAAGCTGTTGCGCTAAGGGCGCGGGGCGGCTGCCCGGGCGGACGCGGGCCACGCCCCGTCGAAGGTGACCCGGGTGAGGGACGGGTCAGGACGCTCGGCTCACGCCGGGGAAACCATCGAATCCGGTGTCGAAGCTCAGGATGCTGGTGATATTGTGCCGCTCCATCACCGCGAGGTGCAAGGCATCGCGCGCGGACAGTCGCTCCCAGCCCTGCACGATGGTCTTCGCCTGCTCGACCTCGGCGAGGGTGACGGGGAGAACTTCGTCCACTACGCCGAGCACCGCGTCGAAGGCGGGCTGGATGGCGTCGCGACGCTTGATGGCCACGTAGCGGTGGAGAATCTCCTGGAGGACCTCGGCGTCGGTGACCAGGCGCTCGCCGCCGGCGATGCAGCGTTCGAGGAGGCGCTGCGCGTCGCTCTTGTGCGGGTGCGGCGCCCCGACGAGGTACATCGGGATGTTGGAGTCGACGAAGATCACGACGGCGACGGGCCGCCGAAGTATCCCGACTCGATCTGCGCGAGCATCGTGTCGATGTCGGCGGTAGGGAGGTCGTGGCGAGCCGCGGCGCGGACGGCCGCCAGCTTGCGGTCCGCGTCGCGCTCCGGCTCCTGGCGCCGAGCGGAGCGCAGGGCCTGGCGGACCCATTCGGCGACGGTCATCCGTTGCCGGCGGGCCGTCTGCCGGAGTTCCTTGAACTCCTTCTCGTCGAGGAGGACCTGGAGGCGTTTACTCATATGATGAGTATGACCTACTCATCACGATGGATCAAGTGCACGCAGCGCTCGCGCACCAAGAGCTGAGTCCGCTCCCCAATCTCGAACGCGGGCCTAGAGCGGCTCGATCAAGCCCTGGCCCTGCCCTGGTTAGCCACGGCCTCGGCCGCGCGCCGCACGGCTTCGGGGTCGCCCAGGTAGTAGTGGCGCACCGGAGCGAGATCGCCATCCAGCTCGTAGACCAGCGGGATCCCGGTCGGGATGTTGAGCCCGACGATCTCCCTCTCAGAGACCCCATCCAGGTGCTTCACCAGCGCGCGGAGGCTGTTGCCGTGCGCCGCGATGAGGACGCGCTTGCCGGCGCGGATGCTGGGCGCGATGATCTCGTGCCAGTTCGGTAGGAAGCTCTCCTCGGTGTCCTTCAACGATTCCGCGCGCGGCAGCTCGTTAGCCGGCAGTCTCGCGTATCGCGCGTCGTGCCGGGGATGTCGCTCATCGTCGAGCTCGAGCGGCGGCGGCGGCTCGTCGTAGCTCCGGCGCCACCGGTGCACCTGTGCCTCGCCGTAC
>JAUYOW010000301.1 GCA_030697825.1 Gemmatimonadales bacterium
TCGAATGGATCACGTCAAACATCGCGGCTGCCTCGGAGGCTTTGTTGCGCTGCAGATGACCCACCATGTGCCAGCGGGGCCCTCGCCCGAGGGCCCCGATCTTGCGGCGCGCCTCCTGCACGCGATTCTCGCCCAACTCTACTACGCCGGCGGCGATGGCAGCCCGGATGTGCTCCGCATCCACATCCTTCGTAACCGCAATCAACCTGACGTCCTCGGGCCGGCGGCCGGAGCGTGTTGCCGCGGCCGCGATGCGCCCGCGTACGAGCGCGACACTGGCGGCGACATCGGTCACACCGAGCCGGAGCTCTGCGGCGCCCGCCTGACCGCTGTCGGAACCGCAACGACAGCCGCCATGCGACCGGTAACGCGGTCTCGCCGGTACGAATAGAACAGGTCTGGATGGTCGTATGTGCAAAGGTCCAGGACCTCGATGCGCCGAGCCAAGACGCCGGCGTCCAACAACTGCCTGCGGCATGCATCGCGGAGATCCAGCTGCCAGCGCTGCCGGCCGTTCGCGACCGCGATCTCCGGCCACCACCTCCACCGCCGCATCCGCTCCATCACCGGCTCGTCCACCTCATAGTGGCAGGGACCGATGCTGGGACCAATCGCAACGAGCAGATCCCGAGGGTCGCTCTTGAAGCGATCCGCCAGGACGCGCACGCCTTCGACGGCGATCCCCGCGGCGGTTCCCTTCCATCCCGCGTGCAGCGCCGCAACCACGCGCCGCTTCGGGTCGGCGAGGAGCAGAGGCACGCAGTCCGCGGCGTGGATCGCCAGCGCCAAGCCCGGATCGGCCGTGGCAAGGCCATCTGCGCCGACAATAGATCGTCCGGCATCGGCGGTACCGACCACCGCCACCACCGCTCCATGCACCTGATCCGCTTCCACGTGCTGCACAGGATTCAGTCCGAGCGCCCGCAGCACCGCGCGGCGATTCGTCGCGACCGTCTCCGGATCGTCGTTGACGCCGCGGCCGAGATTCAGGGACGCAAAAGGACCCGCGCTCGATCCGCCCTGGCGGGTGCTAAAGGCGTGCGGAATGCCGGCGGCGCGCAGGTTCCCGGCGAACAGGAGATGGGGGCGGGTCACACGACCTTCTCGCGGACCTTGGCGCTAAAATAGTCCATGGCCGCGACGACAATCGTGATGCCCCAGACCGCGGTCGCGGCCTGCCGCCACTGCAGGAGGTTGATGTACTGGATGAGCAGGAATCCCACGCCGCCGCCGCCGACCATCCCGATGACCGTGGACATTCGCACGTTGATATCCCATCGGTAGATGGTAAACGCGATGAAGGGCGGGACGATCTGCGGCACCACCGCGTACCGCACCACCTGGAGCGGGCTGGCGCCCGTGGCGGTGATGGCCTCGATCGGCCCCGGGTCGATC
>JAUYOW010000302.1 GCA_030697825.1 Gemmatimonadales bacterium
ACGGGGGGCGGCTGGGACATGCCGAGCTCGAGTCCTACGCCGGAGCGGGAGTGGGCGCCGCCACCGCCGCCGCCACCGCCACCACCGCCGCCGCCCGCGGCCGCTCCAATGAAGCCCGCTGCGCCGGCGAAGCCTAAGCCCAAGAAGGCGGCCAAGAAGAAGAAGGCGGCGCCGAAGAAAAAGGCCGCCAAGCGG
Organism: Gemmatimonadales bacterium; assembly: GCA_030697825.1. Taxonomy (NCBI): domain Bacteria; kingdom Pseudomonadati; phylum Gemmatimonadota; class Gemmatimonadia; order Gemmatimonadales; species Gemmatimonadales bacterium. Next base: position 196 of record JAUYOW010000302.1, read on the forward strand.
AAGCCCGCGAAGAAGAAGGCGGCGAAGAAGAAGGTCACGAGGAAGCGGCCGCCGAAGAAGGCCGCCAGGAAAGCCGCCAAGAAGGCCGCGAAGAAAAAGAAGAAGGCTGGAAGAAAGAAGAAGTAGACTTCGCTAGAAAACGTCTACGGTTCCTTCGATCACGCTTCGCGCGCGGTCGGCGATCTCATCCAGCCGATCGTGCGCGACGGGTTGGACCGCCAAGTCCGCCGGGGCGCGATCGAGCGAGTAGATGTGCACGGCCGTGGGCCGGATACGCTCCAGCCACCCGAGCCATTCGGCGACCGACTCCTCGGAGCCGCAATCGAAGCCCGGGCCCCGGACGAACATCGCCTGCACGATCACGTCCTTCAGCTCCCGGTAGCTCCGGACCAACGGCTCGCGGTCGTAAGCCAGCCCGTTCACCGTTCCCGTAGGGCCGGGGTCGAGCTTCATCATGCGAGCATCGAGTCGGTTCAGCGCGCCCCGGATGGACGGCTTCCCAGCGGCGAGGCCGTTGGACAGGATGCCGACCCGGAGTCCGGGCGCCACTTCGTCACGGGTGGCGAGGACGCGCTCGACGACGACCGGGAACCGCGGATGCATGGTCGGCTCGCCATTTCCGGCGAACGTGACCCAGTCCGGCAGCCCCCTCGTCCCTCCTATCTCCCCCTTCTCACCTGTCTCACCTGTCTCACCTGTCTCTTTCAAAAACCCAATCGTCTTCCGGAGCGCATCCGCCACGAGGTCCGGGGACGGCCAACGCTCGCCGTGCGCCTTGGGCGTATTGAAGCCGCACTCGCAGTACGGGCAGTCGAAGGTGCAGAGCTTGGAGCGCGGTGGGAGGATGTTGAGCCCGAGGGACAGGCCCAGCCGCCTGGAGTGCATCGGCCCGTTGATGATCCGCTCCCAGAGCGGGCTGCCGGGGATCTTGCCGGTGCTCGGGAACCGGCTCTGCGGGAAGTCCACGCTGGAAACGTAGGCGGGGCTTGCGACGTCCGCCACGCGGGCTAGGTTGACCGAATGAGCCCGGTGTCGTTCCCGTTCGTTGCGCCGATGAAGCCATGACGTCGAGACAGGCGCCGGCGGTGGCTGCCGTTTCTGCCTTGCTCATCGGCTTGGGGATCGGGCTGGCGTTGCGCGGCGTCGAGCCGGTGGCGACGTGGCTCTATGTCGTGTGCTGGTACCCGACCATAGCGCTCATGGCAGCGGTCGTCGCGCGGGCAGAGGGGCGGGACCCGTTCACCGGCCATCCGGTGCACGCGCTGTCGCTCTTCGCCTGGTCGGCGGTGTTCTGGTTCTTCTTCGAGCTGCTGAACTGGCGGATCGCCAACTGGTACTACGTCTACGTTCCCGCCGACCGTGTCTCGCGGTGGATCGGCATCTCGCTCGCCTTCGCGACAGTGCTGCCGGCGATCTTCCTCGCTGCCCGGGTGCAGGAGACGTGGGGAATACTGACCACGGTGCGGACGAAACCGTTCCGCGTCACGCCGTTCGGGCTCCGCATCTCCGCCGTCACCGGCGTCGCCTTCCTCGCGCTCCCGCTGCTCTGGCCGCGCTTCTTCTTCCCGCTCGTCTGGGGTGCGACAGCGCTGCTCGCCGAGCCCGCGCTCTACCGCCGTGCGCCGCGGTGGTCGCTGTTGGCGGACCTCGGGCGAGGCGAGGCCGGGCGCCTGCTCAGGCTGCTCACGGGCGGCGCGGCCATCGGCCTGCTCTGGGAGATGTACAACTCGTTCGCGCGCAGCCGCTGGATCTACACGGTGCCCGGGCTGGAGGAGCTGAAGCTCTTTGAGATGCCGCTCCTCGGGTTCCTGGGGTTCCCGGTGTTCGCCCTCGAGTGCTGGTCGGTGTTCCACCTGCTCGCCTCGTTCGGGATCTCCACCCCGGAGGAGCGTCTCGCGGCACCGGTGCCATACGCGCGCAAGACGGCGACGGCGGTGCTGGGCGTGGCCTTCAGCGTGTTCGTGCTCTCGGGCATGGAGCGCTACACGATCGGCAGCACCACGCCTTCGATCGCCGAGGTGCCGGGGCTTCCATCCTACGCGGCGCAAAAGCTCGCCACCGATGGCGTTTCGGCGTTCGAGCTCGCCGAGGTCTCGGCCTCCGATCTGGCGCGCACGGCGGGCGGCGGGGTCGAGGAGGCAGCGCGCTGGGGGCAGGCCCTGCGCCTGGTGACGCTCCGAGGCATCGGCACCCTGAACGCGCGACGCCTGGCCGGGGTCGGCGTACGCGATATCGCGACGCTGGCCGTACAGGACCCTGATTCCCTGGCGGCCCGCCTGCGGGCTGCGCCGCCCAAGGGAACCGCGCCGCTCCGGCCGACGCCGGCCGAGGTGCGGGTGTGGGTGCGCGCGGCGCTCAACGTGACGGTGCCGCAGCGCCGGCCTGCGGAGGGGTCGGAGTGAGCGACGGCTCCGCCGGGGAAGCCGGCGCGCGCCGCGGCTTCTCCCTCGTCGCTGCCGCCGCGTTCGCGCTGTCCCTCGTTCCGTCGGTCGGTACGTACGTCCCCCCCGACTACGACCTGCTCATCACCGGCGGCACCGTCGTGGACGGAACCGGAGCGCCCGGCCGCCACGCCGACGTTGCCGTCACCGGCGACCGAATCGCCGCCATCGCTGACCTGCGCGGGCGTTCGGCGCGGCGGATCATCGACGCCGCGGGACTCGTCGTCGCGCCCGGCTTCATCGACATGCTGGGCCATTCCGAGATCACCGTCCTGGTGGATCCGCGCGGCTACAGCAAGGTGACCCAGGGGATCACGACGGAGATCACGGGGGAAGGAGGCTCCGCGGCTCCGGTGAACGCGAACACGCTCAAGGACGACAGCGCGCAGCTAGCCGCGTGGGGGCTTGCGGTGGATTGGCGCGACTTCGACGGCTACTTCCGGCGGCTGGAGCGGTCGGGGACTCCGTTCAACGTCGCGTCGTTCGTCGGCGCGACCCAAGTGCGGCAGTACGTGATGGGCGACGCCCGCCGCGACCCGACGGCGGCGGAGCTGGCACAGATGACGGCGCTGGTGGACACGGCGATGCTTCAGGGCGCGCTGGGAGTGTCTTCGTCGCTGGTGTACGCGCCGGCCTATTACGCGAAGACCGCGGAGCTGGTCGCGCTGGCGCGGTCGGCAGGCGCTCGTGGCGGCCGGTACGTCACGCACCTCCGCAACGAGGGGACGCGCATCCGGCGGTCGCTGGCCGAGGCATTCAGGATCGGACGCGAGGCGAGCGTGCCGGTGGAGGTTTGGCACCTCAAGCTCGCGGGCCGGGCGAGCTGGGGGCAGATGCCGCGGATCCTCGCGCTGTTCGACTCGGCGCGGGCCGCCGGCCAGCGGGTCGGGGCGAACAGCTACCCATACGTTGCTACTGCCACCGGCCTGTCATCGACGATCCCGGCCTGGGCGCACGAAGGCGGCGATGAGGCGCTGGTGCGGCGGCTCCGTGACCCGGCTACCCGCGCGCGCATTCGG
>JAUYOW010000303.1 GCA_030697825.1 Gemmatimonadales bacterium
CGTGACGATGGCCATCGGAGCGGCGACCGGCACGGGCTGGAACGCCACGACCAAGCACAACGGTACCCTCAAGACCTGCACCATCTACATAGGCACCGGCCCGGTGATCGGTACCGGCAACGAAGGCGAGCCGAAGTGCACTTAATTTGGCCGCCCTTTTCGGGGGTTCCGGATGCGAAGTGAGAGAGGCTTCACCCTCATCGAGCTCCTGATCGTAGTGGTAATCATCGGCATCCTGGCAGCCATCGCGATCCCGAAGTTCGCCAACACGAAAGAGAAGGCCTACATCGCCGCGATGAAGTCCGACCTCCGCAATCTCGTCACCGCGGAAGAGTCGTATAACGGCGACAACGCCTCGTACACCAGCGCCCTGGCGTCGCTGCAGTACCAGGCGTCGTCAGGCGTGACGGTGACGATCGGGGCGGCCGACGCGATCGGCTGGAACGCGACCGCCAAGCACAACGGCACGACCAGGACGTGCGGGATTTTCTACGGGACGTCCACGGCGCCCATCGCGGGTCAGAACGAGGGCGAGCCGAAGTGCCAGTGACGTGGCTCGGTTGAGCGGGCGGAGGGCGGGCGTCTTTGCCCGCCCTTTGCTTTTTGCACCGGTGAAGCGATACACATGGTTGCGATGCTCCTGATCACGCGCGCGTCGGCCGCCCACGCCAAGCCGTCGCTTCGTACCGAGCTGCTCTTCAACCTGGCTTTTCTGGCTGCCGGGGCGCTCGTCCTGGCGGTCGCTTCGGCGATCTTGGCCCCGCTCTTCGGCAAGAGCGACCTCGGCTTCCTGCTGCTCGCCGGGCTGATCGTTGCCGACGTCATCATCTTCATCGCGTTCGGCCGCTACCTCGTGTCCCGGCTCGTCACTGGTCCCATGGAAACGCTGGTCGATGCGACGCAGGCCGTCGCCGCCGGGGAGCTCACGCGCCGAGCCCCGGGCGCCGCCACCCGCGAGCTCGACCGCCTCGCCGACAGCGTGAACCGCATGACCGACCGCCTCCTCGATGCGCAGGGCGCACTGGTCCGGGCCGAGAAACTGGCATCGGTGGGGCGCCTCGCCGCCGGCATCGCTCACGAGGTCGGCAACCCGCTTTCGGCCATCGGCAACTACGTCGAAGTGCTGAGGCGCCGCGGCGCCGACCCGGAGCTGATAGCAGCCATCGAGCGCGAAAGCGGTAGGATCGACGGCATCGTCCGCAGCCTGCTCGATTACGCCCGGCCGCGCGGCGCCGATCGCGCCGCGATAAGCCTGGCGGACGTCGTCGCCGGGGCGGTCGATCTCCTTCGAGCGCAGGGGGTCTTGAGGCCGGTGCACGTGGACGTGAGTGCCGATCCGCAAGCGCCGCCGGTGTGGGGCGACCGCGTGGCGCTCGAACAGGTGTTCGTGAACCTGTTGCTCAACGCGGTGGACGCCGCCGGCGAGGGCGGCCGGATCACGATCGTCACGGGCCCCACCGTTCTGGGCGACAGCGGCGACGCCGGACGCGGGTCCGATCCGGCGGGAGCCTCGCCCGCCGAAGACCGGCGCGGGCGCCGCTCCGGCCGGCACCTGTCGGGAGTCCCCGACGGCAGCCGCGCGACGCAGGTCGTCGTCGCGGACAACGGCCCGGGCGTGCCGGACGACCAGGCCGAGCGCATATTCGACCCGTTCTTCACGACCAAGGCCCCGGGAAAAGGCTCCGGACTCGGCCTGGCGATCGTGCAGCGCACCGTCAATGACCACGGCGGGCGCGTGGACGTGGCCCGTGCGCGCGAAGGGGGCGCCGCCTTCACCGTGATCCTGCCAGCGCAGTCGTGAAGCTGCTCATAGTGGATGACGAGCCGGGACTCCGGCAATCGCTCCGCCTCATCCTCGCGGACGAGCAGTACGAGGTCGCCGACGCCTCCGACGGTGCCGCCGCGCTGGCGCGGGCCGCCGCCGAGCCGTTCGACCTCATCCTCTGTGACATTCGCATGCCGGCCATGGACGGCCTCGACTTCCTGCGTCAGTACCGCGCGGCGGGCGGGACCGCGCCCGTGATCATGATGAGCGCCTACGGGAACGAGGACGCAGCCATCGCCGCGATGAAGGAGGGAGCATACGACTACATCGCCAAGCCGTTCCGCGCCGACGAGGTCGTGCTGGTGCTCCGCAAGGCCGAGGAGCGCGAGAAGCTGCGGCGCGAAGTGGAGTCGCTGCGCTCGGCGCTGGGCCCCGGCGCCGCCTCGCCACACATCGTAGCGGAGTCTCCCGCCATGAAGGCCGCGCTCGACATCATCGCGAAGGTGGCGCCGCACCGCACCACGGTGCTCATCACCGGGCCGAGCGGCACCGGCAAGGAAGTACTCGCCCGCGAGTTGCACCGGCTCTCGCCGCGCGTCGAGCAGCCCTTTGTCGCGGTCAACTGCGCGGCGATCCCGGAGGCGCTGCTCGAATCGGAACTGTTCGGCCACGTCCGCGGCTCCTTCACCGGCGCCGTGAGCGACCACCGCGGCCTGTTCGAGCAGGCCTCCGGCGGGACGCTCTTCCTCGACGAGATCGGCGACCTCCCCACACCGCTGCAGGCCAAGCTGCTGCGCGTGCTCCAGGACGGCGAGGTGCGCCGCGTCGGCGACCGCTCGTCGCGTCGCGTGGATGCGCGCGTCGTGGCTGCCACCGCCCGGGACCTGGAGACCGACGTCGCTACCGGACGCTTCCGCGAGGACCTCTTTTACCGCCTGAACGTCGTAGCCGTCCGCCTGCCGCCCATCGCCGAGCGTCCGGAGGACGTGCCCCTCCTGATTCGCGCGCTGCTCGAGCGCCACAGTGCGCGACTCCGCTGCCCGGTGCCGGACATCGAGCCGGAAGCGCACCGGGCGATGCTGGATCACGCCTGGCCCGGCAATGTGCGCGAGCTGGAGAACGCCCTGGAGCGCGCGATGGTCCTCTCCAGGGGCGGTGTGATCCGACGGTCCGACCTGCCGCACTCGGTGCGGGATTCCGTTGCGCTGGACTCTGCGGCGCCTGCGCTCCGCGGCCAGGGCCGCATCGCCGACGACCTCTCGCTGAAGAAGCACGCCGGCGCCGCGGAAGGAGAGGCCATCCGCGCGGCGCTCCAGCGCACCGATGGCAATCGCCGTCAGGCCGCAGCGCTGCTTGGTATCTCGGTGCGCACCCTCTTCTACAAGCTCAAGGAGCTCGGTATCACCGAGAGGTAGGCCCCACCGCAACAAAACCGCCCCGTCCTGGAAGAATCCGTACCCATCGTCGGCGAGATCGGCGCTACTATCGTCCCGTGAAACGCAGTCCCTGCTCGAGTCGCGAGGGGTTCTCTCTCGTCGAGGTCGTCGTGGCGATGGTCCTGCTCACCTCGGGCCTCCTTTGCCTGGCGGCGTCGGCCCGCGCGGTGACCTGGCTGACGACGCAGGGCGCGCGGATCGGCGGCGCGGCGGTCGTCGCTTCGGCCCGCATCGAGCAGCTGCGCGCGGCGTGCGCGGGCGCGGGCGCGGGCCAGGCGACGTCGGGCGTGTTCACCGAGCGCTGGACGGTCGCGGCCTCGGGGCCGCTGCGCTCGGTCACGCTGAACGTCTCATTCCCGGATCCGCGGGGCCGGCGTGGCGCCGCCTTCGCCGCCCTGCTCTGGTGCGCCCCGGCGTCCCCGTGAGCCGCGCGGCAAGTCGGTCCGGGTTCACGTTGGTCGAGCTGCTCGTCGCGCTCGTGCTCTCGGCCGTGGTGCTCGGCGCCGTCTACCCGGTGCTGTGGAACAACCAGCGGTTCTTTCGGGCCCAGGCCGAAATCGTCGGAGTCCACCAAAACGTGCGGGCCGTAGCACACATCCTCGCGGCGGAGCTTCGCCAGGTCTCGGCCGCGGACGGTGACATCGTCGCGATGTCGGACCGGTCCGTCACGATCAAGGCGCTGCGGGGCTTCGCGGTGGCGTGTGCGGCGCCGGTCTCCGGTGCCGTCGTGATCCGCAACAGCCTGACGTTCGGTACCCGCGGGATCGACCGTGAGAGGGACAGCGCTCTCGTCTTTCTCGAAGGTGACCCCTCGTCGGCCACGGACGACCGCTGGCTTCACCGTGGCATCGCGGACGTCGCGGCGGGAGCGACGTGCGAGGACGGAGCCGCCGGAACGCGCCTCGCGCTCGGTGCCGCGGGCAAGCCTTCGGCGCTCGACAGCGTCACCGACGGCGCGCCGGTGCGGACCTTCGAGGTCGTGACCTACCGGCTCTACGCCGACGCGTCGGGGACGTGGTGGCTCGGGGTCCGGGCGTTCACCGGAGGGGCGTGGTCCGTGACCTCGCCCGTGGCCGGTCCCCTGCGGCCGCGGGACGGCCTCGCGCTACGATTCACCGATGCGGACGGCAACTCCGTCGGGTCACCGGATCGGGTCGCCCTCGTGGACATCGTCGTGCGGGGCCGGAGCGCGAGGCCCCTGGCCGCGCCGGGCCGCCCAGCCGGGCCCTACGAGGACTCGCTGGTCGCGCGGGTCGCGCCGCGGAACGACTGATGCGCCTCGCCCCTCCAACGGCACGGCAACGCGGGTTCGCGCTCGTGGCCACGCTCTTCGCCCTCGTCATCATCGCCGCGCTCGTGACGGGCGCGTTCTTCGCCGCGGAGCAGGAGCTTCGCGTCGGGCGGAACAGCCGCGACGGCCAGCGGGCGCTCGCCGCCGCGGAGGCCGGGGTCGCCGGTGTGCTCGGCGGCGGGGGCGGCTTCGCGCCGGGCGCGCTCGCCCCTGGTGATTCGCAGACCAGCGCCGGCACGGTCCAGGGAGGTGCGGGCGACTTCACGGTCACCGTGCGGCGCCTGAACGGAGAGCTCTTCCTGTTGCGTGCGGTGGGGCGTGACCCGGCCGGCGCGTCGCTACGCACCGTCGGACTCGTGATGCGACTCCTCTCGCCGCCGGCTCGGTTCGAGGCTCCCCTCACCGTGGAGGTTCCACCACCCGCCGGCGTCGCGGGCGCCGTCGACGGGGTCGATCGGGACCCGCCCGGCTGGATCTGTGATGCGCTCGCGCGCGACACCGTGCCCGCGGTCGTCGTGGACTCGGCGAACGTCGTCTGGGACTCCCTCGTCGCGCTCGCTCGAACGGTGTACCAGCCCGCCGATCTCACCGGCCCGATCGGGGACGTCGCCCCCGTCGGGGACGCTGCGACGTGTGATGAGCCCGCGCGGGGCAACTGGGGCGAGCCGGCCCGCCCCGCCACCGTCGCCGGCTGCGCGTCGTACTTCCCGGTCGTCTACGCGCGCGCGGACCTTACTCTCAGCGGAGGGCGGGGCCAGGGCTTGCTGCTGGTGGAGGGCGACCTGACCATGGAAGGCGGCTTCGTGTTCGACGGCATCATCCTCGTTCGCGGCGCCCTCACGTTCAGGGGTTCCGGGGCTAGCGTGCGCGGCGCGATCGCCGCGGCGTCGGTCCGTGCCGGGCCGGATCTGGCGCCCGGCGCTGCCTCGATCGGCTTTTCGTCCTGCGCCATGCGGCGCGCCCTCAGCGCCGCCGCGCGAGCGCGGCCCCTCGGGAGGCGCGCCTGGGCGGAGCTGTTCTAGGGCCGACGGGCGGCGAACAAGCAGGTGCAACAAGCTGCAGTCGCTGCAGTTGCAGGTCTGCGTGATGCAGCGCTCTCCCCGGAATCCTCGTTACGTACCAACGGGTTACGCCCCGGCACGGGATGTGCTATGGTCTACAGTTAACGCTATGAAGACCAACAAGATGTACTCGGCTGCTCGTGGCTTCACTATCATCGAGATAGTGATGGTGGTCGTTCTGGTTGGCATACTGATGTCGGTCTCGCTGCCGTTCTTCCGCACCGGTTCGACGAAGTCGTCAGTACGCGGGGCCATGGATGCCATCAGCTCGCTGCATGCGGTGGCCAAGGCCACGGCGATCCAGCGCGGCCGCTTCGCCCGCCTGGTGATGATCCCAGGGTCCGCCACGGCGTTGGTCGTCGCCAACCGTTCGACCGGAACGGTGCTCGATACCATCGGCTCCGTCGAGAATCTGGGTACCCGGTTCAGCATCACGTTTACCACCACCCGGGACACCCTCGTCTTCACCCCCCGCGGCATCGGTGCCGAGCTGTCGGGCACGACGATCATCATCGTCCGGGGCGATTTCCGCGACACGATCACGATCTCGGCGGCGGGGAGGCTTACCAGATGAACGCGAAGGGCTTTTCCCTCATCGAGCTCATGGTCGCGATGATCATCCTCACGGTGGGCGTGCTGGGCCTGGCGGCCTCCGCGCGGTACGTGACGCAGATGACGGGGTCGGGCGGACGCTACGGCGCATCCTCGGTGGTCGCCAGCTCGCGCTTCGAGCAGCTGCGCGCCGGCGGCTGCGCGGCGCTGGCCGCCGGGTCGGCGACGACCGGCAAGTACTCGGAGAGTTGGGCGATTGCGGTGTCCGGGCTGCTGCGCACCGTGACGCTCACCATCTCCTACAACGACGGCCGCGGCACTCGCAGCGCCGTGTTCGCCACCACGATTTCCTGCGCGCCCAGCGTATGACGCCCCGCACCGCTTCCCGCGCCGGATTCACGCTGATCGAGCTGATCATCGCGATGGCGATGGCGTCCATCGTACTCGGGGCGGTTTACCGCGTCCTGGTCAACAACCAGCGCTTCTACCGGGCGCAGAGCCAGATCGTGGAGGTGCAGCAGAACGTGCGCGCCGTGTCGCAGATCCTGCCCGCCGAGCTGCGCGAGCTGGACGCGGCCGATGGAGACATCATCGAAATGAGCGACACGTCGATCACGATCAAGGCGATGCGCAGCTTCGCCACGATCTGCGCCACTCCCGACGCGGCGACCGGCCGAATCGTCCTGCGCAACAGCCTGACGTTCCAGTACCGGGCTTTTGATCCAACGCGCGATAGCGCGCTCGTCTTCAGCGACAGCAACGTCCAGTCGGCGACAGATGACACCTGGCTACACGCGCCGGTCGCCGCCGTAACGACCGGGGTCACGTGCGCCGACCTGACGGCGGGGACCCGCCTCACGCTCACCGGCATGGTGGGCGGCATCGGTAGGCTCGCCAACGTCACCGAGGGGTCGCCGGTGCGCACCTTCGAGGTGGTGAACTACCGGTTGTACGACGACGGCACCGGCATCTGGTGGCTGGGGGTGCGGACGTACTCGAGCGGCGCCTGGTCGTCGACCTCGCCGGTCGCCGGGCCGCTGCGGGCCACCGACGGCATCACCTTCTCCTACTTCGATGCGGCCGCCGCCGTGACGGCGGTGCGCGCCAACGTAGCGCAGATCCAGATGATCGTGCGGGGACGAAGCGAACAGAACATCCAGGTGCAGGGGCGGCCCACCGGCCGGTACCAGGATTCGCTGACGGTGCGCGCGGCCCTGAGGAACAATTGAGATCCGGAGGGATCATGTGTCACAAGTCGGATGAGCGGGGGTTCGCCCTGGTGGCGGCGGTGTTCGGCCTGGTCATCATTGCCGCCCTGGTGACGGGGGCCTTCTTCGCCGCCCGCCAGGAGATGAGCGTCGGGCGGAGCAGCCAGGGCTTCCAGCGGGCCTTCGGGGCGGCGGAGGCGGGCCTCAACAACACCATCGTCCAGTGGAATACCGGATCGTGGAACGGGCTCGCCGTCGGCGACTCGGCGTCGGTGTCCGGGACGCTTCCCGGCAACACAGGCAGTTACGCCGGGGCGGTGCGCCGGCTGAACAACGAGCTGTTCGTGATCCGCTCGGTGGGGCAGGACCCGACGGGTTCGACCCAGCGCACCCTCGCCGCGCTGGCGCGGCTGTTGCTGATCCAGATGAACTTCCAGGCGTCGCTGTCGACGCGCGGCAGCCTGAAGCTTGGCGGCAGCAGCTTGATCGACGGGCGGAACTCGTCGCCCGCTGGGTGGACCTGCCCAACCGCGAGCGACACGCTGCCGGGCGTCATGACCAACAACACTGGGCTGATCGAAACCGCCGGCTGCACTCCGACGGCGGGCAACTACAGCTGCATCATCGGGAATCCTGATGTGATAGCGGATCCCACCATCACCGATTCGACCTTCTTCAAGTTCGGAGATGTGGACTGGCTCGAACTCGTGGCGATGGCGACGAAGGTCTATCCGACCGGCAACATCGGGCCGCTCAACGATATCGGGCCCGTCGGCGACGCCACTACCTGTAACACGGCGATTCTCAGCAACTGGGGCGAGCCGGGCGTCTCCCCAACCGGCACGATCCTGGTGGCGGGCTGCCGGAACTACTTCCCGATCATCTACGTGAACGGCGACCTCAAGCTGACGGGTGGCCGCGGGCAGGGCATCCTGCTGGTCGAGAGGAACCTGGAGGTGCAGGGCGGATTCGAGTTCTACGGACCGGTGATTGTGAGAGGCGTCTTCTCGACCTCGGGCACGGGGGGACACTTCAATGGCGGCGTCATGGCGGCCAACGTGAACCTCGCGACGTCGTCGGTCCTGGGCAACGCGGTGATCACCTATTCGTCGTGCGCCGTCGCCCAAGCGCTCCGGTACAACGCCCCCGGCCGGCTCTTGGCCCAGCGGTCGTGGGCCGAGCTTTTCTGAGGGGTGCCAGCGACGTAAGTGATAGATATCACTTAACTTTCGCCACTTCGCTTAAAGTACCTTGACAA
>JAUYOW010000304.1 GCA_030697825.1 Gemmatimonadales bacterium
AAGACTTCAGGTCCCGGACAGGTGCCGGTAGAGCGCCATCACGTTGACCACGTACCACTGCGTTTCATTATATGGAGGGATGCCGCCGTACCGCGTGACGGCGCCCCGTCCGGCGTTGTACGCAGCCAGCGCCAGCGCCTCGTTGTCCCCAAAACGGTCCAGCTGTCCGCGCAGGTAGCGCACCGTGCCGTAGATGTTGGCCACCGGATCCGCGGGGTTGACCCCGAGCACGCGCGCGGTGCCCGGCATCAACTGCCCGAGCCCGTACGCGCCGGCGTAGGACCGCGCGGTGATCCGGAAGCCGGATTCCACCGCGATGAGCGCCATGACCAACCGGGGATCCACGTTGTACCGGTGCGAGAAGTACAGCACGCTGCGCACGATCGCGTCCACCTGCTCCGGCGACAGCGCCGGATTATACCAGCGCGCGACGTAGGCATAGCGCTCGGGTTCTGCCCCTTCATCCAGCACGGGGGCAGCTCGGCCGCGGATCGTGCGGATCCACTGCCGGGCGATCTGCGCCGTCTGCGCCCGCGGGCTCCTTGCCGCCTGCCCCAGGGCGCGCTCCGCATCCGTGTACCGGCCGAGCCTGGCATACGAGGCGCCCAGCCACAGCATGACCTCGGCCGACGGGCGAATCTCCGCCGCGCGGGCAAACGCCTGCGCCGCGTGTTCACTGTATCCCATCTGATAGTAGGACGCGCCGAGCCACACCCAGGCGTTGGCGTCGCGCGGGGATGACGCGAGATACGCGCGCAGTTCTGCGACGGCGTCGGCATGCCGGCCGCTGAGGTGAGCGTCACGTGCCGCGGCGAATGACATCGCGGCGGTGGCGGGAAGGGCGAGGCACGCGGTCAGCGCGCCAACCAGGACCGCGACCAGCAGACGGGAGGAGCCGTAAGGATGCGCCTGAAGAGGGCCGCGCATGAATGGAACCACAACTTCGCTATGCCCGATCAGGACCCTGCGCTAGTCCGCGCGAACCCGCTCCACCACTTTCGCTCTGACCAGCCGCTCGATGCGCCGGATCACCCGCGTGGTCGCGAACTCCCGCACGGACAGGGGCTCGACCAGGATCGTGCGCAAGCCGAGCAGCTTACCCCCCAGGACGTCGGTGAACAGCTGATCCCCGATGAGAGCCGTCTCGCGCGGCCTTGTGCCCATCAGCGCCATCGCCCTGAGGAACC
>JAUYOW010000305.1 GCA_030697825.1 Gemmatimonadales bacterium
TCCCGCGGCCGGTACGCGTAGCGTGACCGTCGAGCTGGTCCACGGCGCGCGCGGGCGGACCGAGGGCGAGGTCCGGCTCGAGCTGCCCGGCGGCTGGCCCGACGTTCCGGCGCAGCGATTCGTTCTGGAGGGGGAGGACACGCGGCGCAGCTTCACGTTCGAGGTGCGGGCACCGCGCACCCTCGCGCCGGGCGAGTACGACATCCACGCGGTCGCCACGTCCGCCGGCCGGCGCGACGACCGGGCAGCCGGGCTGGTTGATTTCCCCCACGTCCGCCCGGTCGCTTACGTCACGGGCGCCACGGTGCGCGTCGCGGCGGCCAGCCTCGCGCTGCCCAACCTCCGTAGCGTGGGCTACGTGCGCGGCGCCTCGGACGTCGTTCCCGAGCTGCTGACCTCGGTCGGCGTGCCGGTCACGGTGCTCGACCCTTCTGACCTTGAACGCAGCGACCTTTCCACCTACGAAGTGATCGTGATCGGGAGCCGCGCGTACGAGACCGACTCGGGTCTGGTCGCGAACAATGGCCGGCTGCTCGATTACGTCCGCGCCGGCGGCCGGCTGATCGTACTGTACCAGCAGTACCAGTTCGTGCGAGGGAACTTCGCGCCCTTCCCGCTGCGCATCGCCGCCCCGCACGACCGCGTTACCGACGAGACGTCGCCGGTGCGGGAGATCGAGCCCGGGAGCCCGCTCTTCCACGCGCCTAACGAGATCGGCGACGCCGACTGGCAGGGCTGGGTGCAGGAGCGCGGCCTCTATTTCGCGCACGACTGGGACCCCGCGTATCGCCCGCTGCTCGAGATGGGCGACCCGGCGACACCGGCCGCGAGCACGAGTGGTCCGACCGATTGGGAGTCGCTGGTGCATACGTTTTTGGCCGCGGGCAACGCGCCCGTCGGTGGGCCGGGCGGCGGAGCGCGGGAGTGGTTGCAGGGCGGACTGCTCGTGGCACGCCTGGGACGCGGCCTTTACGTGTACACCGGGATCAGCTTCTTCCGGCAACTGCCCGCGGGCGTGCCGGGGGCGTACCGGCTGTTCGCCAATCTGCTGGGACTGAGGCTGACGAATGTTCCGTGAGTCGTCAGTCGGCGGCGCGGTGCGGGCAGTAGTCGGCAGACGCGCAGACGCGCAGTGGTGGGCAGCCATAAGTCTCGCAGTGATCCTCGGCGGCTGCTCCGACGGCCGCACGCCGCTGGTCATCTACTCGCCGCATGGGAACTACCTGCTCGACATGTTCGAGCAGCGGTTTGAGGCGGCGCACCCGGACGTGGACGTGCGTTGGCTCGACATGGGCTCGCAGGAAGTGCTCGAACGCCTTCGCGCCGAGCGGGCCAATCCGCAGGCCGACGTCTGGTTCGGGGGCCCGGCCCAGATCTTCGCGCGGGGCGCGCGGGACTCGCTGCTGGAGCGGTACCGCCCGTCGTGGGCGGACGCCGTTCCGCCAGAGGATCGGGGGCCGGGTGACCTCTACTTCGCCGTGTACCGGACGCCGGCGGTGATCGTGTACGCGTCCCAGGCGCTTCGTCCGGAGGAGGCGCCGCAGGACTGGGACGACCTTCTCGATCCCAAGTGGCGAGGCAGGATACTCATCCGGGATCCGCTCGCCAGCGGGACGATGCGTGCGGTTTGGGGGATGATGGTCGAGCGGGGGCTGCGTTCGGGCGCGGACACCGCGGCGGCATTCGGCTGGCTGCGCCGCCTTGACGGGCAGACCAAGGAGTACGTGCTGAACTCGACGATCCTCAACCAGAAGATCGTTCGGCAGGAGGGCGTCATCACGATCTGGGACCTGCCGGA
Source organism: Gemmatimonadales bacterium (assembly GCA_030697825.1). NCBI lineage: Bacteria > Pseudomonadati > Gemmatimonadota > Gemmatimonadia > Gemmatimonadales > Gemmatimonadales bacterium. The sequence goes on from JAUYOW010000305.1 coordinate 1,799, forward strand.
CGTCCTGCTCAACCAGCGGGACGGCCTCCAGCTCGGATACGTCTTCCCGCGGAGCGGGGCGCCGGTGATCCCCGACGCCATCGGCGTCGTGCGGAACGCGCGACACCGGGAACTGGCGCGGCAATTCGTCGATTACATCGGGAGCGTCGAAGCGCAGCTGCTCGCGACCCGCGAAGTCTATCGTTTGCCGGCCCGGACCGATCTCCCGGAGGACTCGTTGCCGGCGTGGGCTCGCGAGGTGCGCCGGTCGATGGTGGTGGCCGACGTGGACTGGAACCAGCTGGAGCAGCACGGCGCGGAGTGGATGACGTATTGGGATCGGCAGGTGCGGGGGACGGGGAGAAACAGGTGATGGAGGTGATGGAGGTGATAGAGGTGATGAGGGGATGAAGGGAAGCGGCGGCAAATACCTTCAGCTCGAGGGGCTGACGAAGAGCTACGTCGGCCGCCGTGCGGTCGAAGCGCTCACGCTCGACGTGGCGCGCGGAGAGATCCTCGCCCTGCTGGGGCCGTCGGGCAGCGGCAAGACCACGACGCTGCGATTGCTCGCCGGCTTCGAGTCGCCGGACGCCGGGCGAGTGATGGTCGATGGCGAGGACGTGACGGCGCTGCCTCCGGCATCGCGCCGGTTCGGGATGGTCTTCCAGCACTACGCTCTCTTCCCGCACCTCGACGTGGGCGAGAACGTCGGGTTCGGGCTCGCGCTCAAGGGCGTGGCCGCGACGAGGCGGGTGGCGGACGTGCTCGCCATGGTGGACTTGGCCGGCTACGAGCGGCGGCGCGTGACGGAGCTGTCGGGCGGGCAGCAGCAGCGGGTCGCGCTCGCCCGTTCGCTCGCGCCGGAGCCGCGCGTGCTGCTGCTCGACGAGCCGCTCTCGAACCTCGATCCGGCGTTGCGGGAGCGGACCCGCCGGGAGCTGCGTGAGGCGATCGAGCGCGTGGGTATCACGACGGTCTTCGTCACCCACGAGCAGGAGGAGGCGTTCGACCTCGGTGACCGCGTCGCGGTGCTGAGCGCGGGGCGCCTCGAACAGGTCGGCACTCCCGACGAGCTGTACGACCGCCCCGCGAGCGCGTTCGTCGCGACGTTCGTGGGCCGGGCTAACGAGCTGCCGGGACCACTCGTGGGCGGCAAGGACGGCACGCGGGCGATCGTGCGGCCGGAGGCGATGCGCTTCGCCACGAGGGGCGACGGCGCGCTTACGGGCGTCGTCACGTTGAGACGATTCGCCAGCGGGTACGCCTACTTCACCGTTCGGGCCGAGGACGGCACGGCGTTCGAGATCTTCGCGCCTCACGACTCCGCGAGAGTCGGGGACCAGGTCCACGTGGCGGTGGAGCGGGTGCTCTTCTGGAAGGAACCCGGGGAGGGGCCGACGGACGGGCGGACCGAGACTTGAGGCGGCCGCGGCGGTTCTCTGGGTGGCTCCTCACGCTGCTGTTGGCCTGGGTCGTGGTCTACCCCCTTCTCATCGTGGGTGCGGAAGCGGCGCGAGCCGACCTCGGGGCGTTCCTCCGCGAGCGCACGGTGTGGTCGGCGCTGTGGGCGAGCCTCTGGATCTCCGCGGTGAGCGTCGGGCTCGCGGCTGCCATCGGCGTGCCACTGGCGTTCGTCTTCGAGCGCTACGATTTCCCCGGCCGCCGCGTCCTCGGCTCGCTGGTCGCGCTGCCGGCCGTGATGCCGCCGCTGGTCGGCGTCATCGCGTTCCTCTTCCTCTACGGGGAGAGCGGCTTCGTGGCGCGCGCGGTACGCGCGGTGACCGGCACCGAGTCGCCGTGGCGGCTCCAGGGGCCCGCCGCGATCCTCCTCGTTCACGCGTACTCGATGTACGTGTACTTCTACCTCTTCACGCGCGCCGGTCTCGCCAAGCTCGATGCCTCGATGCTCGAAGCGGCGGCGTCCCTCGGCGCCGGCGGCTGGACCACCTTCCGCCGAGTCACGGTCCCGTTGCTGCGCCCGTCGCTCGCGGGCGCCGCGCTGCTCACCTTCATGACCGCGCTCGCGTCGTTCAGCGCGCCGTACGTCTTCGGCGGCGGGTTCCGCGTCATGACCACGCAGATCGTGGCGACCAAGCTCAACGGCGACCTGCCGATGGCGATGCTGGAGACGGCGGCGCTGACCGTCCTCGCGCTGCTCGGCTTCGCGCTGATCCAGCGGACCGAGGGGAGCCGGCTGGTGGTGTCGGTCGGGAAGGGGACTCCGCCCGCGTTGCGCGTCATCGAGAACCCGGCGGCCCGCCGGCTGGCCGCCCTCGCGGGGTGGCTGCTCGCGATCGTGCTGTTGCTGCCCCACGCGACGCTCGTCCTCGTCTCCCTCGTGCCGCTCAACACCTGGACGACGGAAGCGCTGCCGCCGAGCCTCACGCTGGCGAATTACGCCGCGGTATTCAGTGAAACGGAGAAACTGCGGCCGCTGGTGAACTCGCTCTGGATGGCCGCGGTGGCTACGGCCGCGGCGCTTGGCGTGGCGGTGTGGGCGGGACAGCTCGTGGTGCGCCGGCGCGTCCGGCTTGGCCACGCCATCGAGACCCTGCTCGCCCTGCCGTGGGCTGTCCCGGGCACCGTGCTCGCCATCGGCCTCTCCACGCTCTTCAGCGTGGAGAGCCCATGGACCGGCCGTTGGGTACTGGTCGGCACGCTGGCGATCCTGCCGCTCGCCTACTTCGTTCGAAACCTGCCGCTGGCCGGGCGCGCGGTGCTGGCCGGTTTCCGTCAGCTCGATCCCGCCCTCGACGAGGCGGCGCAGTCGCTCGGCGCGGGGCGTTGGAAGAGGCTGTGGCGAGTGACGCTGCCGCTGCTCAAGCCCGCCCTGGCCGCGGGCGGCGCGCTGGCGTTCGTCACCGCGCTCGGCGACTTCGTCGTTTCGATACTGCTCTACACCTACGAGACCCGCCCGATCTCGTGGGAGATCCTCGCGAGCCTGCGGATCAACAACCTCGGTGTCGCCGCGGCGTTCGGCGTCATCCTGATGGTGGTGAGCGCGGCGGCGCTCGGCGTCGGCGCCAGGGCGGGCCGGTGAGGAAGAGTCTGTGGGTGCTGATGGCCGCTGCGTTCGTGGACATGCTGGGTTTCGCGATGGTCTTTCCCCAGCTGCCGTACTACGCCACCAGGCTGGGCGCGCAGCTCTGGCTCATCGGCCCGCTGGTGGCCTCGTTCTCCGTCGCGCAGCTGGCCAGCTCGCCGCTGTGGGGGCGCTTCTCGGACCGCTTCGGCCGCCGGCCGGTGCTGCTCATCGGCCTCTCGGCGTCGGCGATCGCCTTCGTGGTCTTCGGTTTCGCGACTAGCGTCTGGATGCTGTTCCTGTCGCGCCTCGTGCAGGGCGCGGGCGGCGGTACTACCGGGGTCATCCAGGCCTACGTCTCCGAGGTCACCGACCCCTCCCAGCGGGCGCGAGGCCTGGGTTGGATCTCGGCCGCGACGAGCACCGGCGTCAGCATCGGCGGCGCCATCGGCTCGCTCGCCTTCACCCTGTGGGGCCCCGCGGGCCCCGGCATCCTGGCCGCCTCGCTCTGCGTGCTCAACGTGGCGTTCGCCTGGCGCTACCTTCCCGAGTCGCGCCCCGATCACGCGCACCAGGCGCCCAAGCGCTCCATCCGGGCGGCGGTCTGGCACGTGATCAGTCACCCGGCGGCGCCGGCGCCGCGGCTGATCTGGATCTACGCGGTCGGGATGGGGGCGTTCACGGCGATGACCGCCGTCGTGGCGCTCTACCTCAAGTACCGCTTCGGTATCAACGAGCGCACTATCGGTCCGGTGTTCCTCTACATCGGCGCGCTGTCGGTGATCATGCGCGCGTTGGTCCTCGGGTGGCTGGTGGACCGGATCGGTGAAACGCGGGTGATGCGTCTCGGCGCACTGCTGCTGGTGGCGGGGCTGGCGCTCTACCCGTTACCGGCGACCCTCTGGACGGCGGCGATCGTCTTCGCACTCGTGCCGGTCGGAACCGCGTTGCTCTTCCCGTCGGTCACCGCGCTCGCCTCGCACCGCGCCGATCCCAAGGAGCTGGGCCAGACGATGGGCGTGCAGCAGTCCTTCGGGGGCATGGCGCGGGTAATTGCGCCGCTCTGGGCCACGGCGGCGTTCCAGTTCCTGGGGCCGGCCTCTCCGTTCTTCATCGCCGCGGGGATCATGGCGGTGGTGAGCCTGCTCGCGTACCAGGTGCCGCACGCGGCGACCCGCGCTGAGCCGGCGCCGGCTGACTGATCGGGGAACTGGGAAGTAAGGGGAGTGAGGGAAGAACGGGGAGTAAGGGGAGTGAGGTGAGTGACGTGAGATACGCAGCGTCTCTCCTACTTCCCTGACTCCCATCACTCCCCTGACTCCCCTGACTCCCTTGTATGTCAACTTCCCAAGGCCTGACGCAGAGCGCCGGTGAGCTCATCGCGGCGAAGCTCAACAGCCGGCCTCGGAAGCGGCTCGGCTATCGCACCCCGGAGGAATGCTATGCTCAATGAAGCTCGGTGTTGCACTTCAAAGTTGATACCTAGACGCCACCGATCAGTCTGGCCTGAAAGTAGAGGCGATACGCGGCTCGCATACCGGCTCTAGCCTTGTCGATTTGTTCGTCAAACGGTGCCTGCGTATCGAGCACCGGTACGGGAATACGAACGGCCGCGGACTTACCGGCCTTCTCGATCGTAGTGTCAGACGCAAGGTACGATCCGTAGCTTGCGCGCAGTTGGTCCACGGTGTCTGCCGCCCCGCTAATCTCCAAGTCTACACGGCCTATATCCATCTTGTGGTAGATCTGCCTGTTCTTCCCCAGATCCTTTGGGTGAAAACCCACCCAGTTTGAATTGACTGTCTTCTGCATAGGCTCCTTCATC
>JAUYOW010000306.1 GCA_030697825.1 Gemmatimonadales bacterium
GCCCTCGGCGGTCGAGCCACTCGATGCGCGCGGCGTACTGGTCCACCAGCCGCCGGGCGGTGGTGCGGCCCGCGGTCATCTGCTCCTGGAGCTGGGCCACCGACAGTTCGGAGAGCTCGAAGCCGCCTTGAGGCGGCTCACCGCGCGATGCAGCACCGGAGGGCACGTGTGCGGCTATGGCGGCGCCTGCAACGGCGCGCCCTAGGAAATCCCGGCGTTTCATCGTGGTGCTCCTGTGGGTTGGGGGCGGCTGCCGTTCGAAGATTCATCTCGATCGTGTCGCCGTCAACCGCGAGGAGCTCACCGCAACGGGTACGAACTCAGCACCCTGAGATAGTTCCCGCGCTCGTAGGCGCCCGGGTTGGCCACAGCGAGCTGGCTCATGCTGCCGCGCATCTGCGCGACGCTCTCATACTCGTGTGCCTCCATCCACTCCACGACGTCCCGCCTCACGACGCGGAGGTGCTCGATGCCATGCTTGAGCAGCGCCGAGGTCAGCATCGCCACCTTGGCGCCGGCCATCATCGCCTTCAACACGTCCTTCGCCGTGTGAACCCCGCCGGTGACCGCGAAGTCCACGTCGAGCTTGCCGTAGAGGATCGCCACCCAGGTGAGGCGCAGCAGCAGCTCGTAAGAGCTGCTGAGCGTGAGCGTCGGCACCACGTCGAGCTCGTCGATGTCGAGGTCGGGCTGGTAGAACCGGTTGAACAGGACGAGCCCGTTCGCGCCCGCGGCCTTGAGCCGGTGGGCCAGGTTCGCGAACGCCGTGAAGTGATGGCCCACCTTCACGGCGAGCGGGATGCGCACGCTCATCCGGATGTCTTCCACGAGGTCCACGTACTGCTGCTCGACCTCGGCGGCCGTCCTGGCCGGGTCGGTGGCGACGTAGTAGATGTTGAGCTCGAGCGCGTCGGCGCCCGCCTGCTCGATCGACTGCGCGTACCGGATCCACCCGCCGGTCGAGATGCCGTTCAGGCTGGCGATGATGGGGACCTCCACCGCCGCCTTGGCCTTCCGGACGTGCTCCAGGTACGCGTCGGGCCCGAGGTTGTACTCGTGCAGATCCGGGAAGTAGCTCAGCGCCTCGGCGAAGCTGTCGGCCCCGTCCGATAGATGGCGGTCGAGGAGCACGCTCTCGATGGTGATCTGCTCCTCGAAGAGCGAATGAAGCACGACGGCCGCGGCGCCCGCGTCCTCCATCTGCCGGATGCGGCCGATGTCCTGGCACAGCGGCGACGGCGAAACGACGAGCGGGTTCGCGAGTCGGAGCCCGAGGTACGTCGTTGAGAGGTCGGTCATGGCGCACCCTCCTCGGCTTTGGCGCCGTTCATCGTCGCCGCCAGGTGTTCGTAGCGCTTCCACCTCTCATCCACGTCCCGCTGGGCCAGCTCGGCCAGGTCCCGGGCGGCGACCGGGTCGGCGTGCACCAGCATGCGGTAACGGGTCTCGTTGTTGGTGAATTGCGCCAGCGGCAGGCTCGGCGGCTTGGCATCGAGCTGCAGCGGATTCTCGCCCTTCGCGCGCCGCGACGGGTCGTACCGGAACAACGGCCAGTAGCCCGACTTCACGGCCGCCTTCTGCTGGTCGAGCCCGTGGACCAGATCATAACCGTGGGCGATACAGTGGCTGTAGGCGATGATGATCGACGGCCCGTGGTGCGCCGCCGCTTCGACAAAAGCGCGGACCGTCTGAGCGTCGTCGCCGCCCATCGCGACCTGCGCGACGTAGACGTTGTCGTACGACATGGCCATCAACGCCAGGTCCTTCTTGGCCGAGAGACGCCCGCCGGCCGCGAACTTGGCGACCGCGCCGCGCGGCGTGGCCTTCGAAGCCTGGCCGCCGGTGTTCGAGTACACCTCGGTGTCGAGTACCAGGATGTTCACGTTCCGGCCCGATGCCAGCACGTGGTCGAGCCCGCCGTACCCGATGTCGTAGGCCCAGCCGTCGCCGCCCACGATCCACACCATCTTGTCCGCCAGCGAGTCGGCGAGCGCACGGAGGCTCGCGGCATCGGGCCCCGCGATGCCGGCGAGCCTGGACTTGAGCTCCGCGATCCGCCCGCGTTGCGCCGCGATCCCTTCCTCCGAGGCCTGGTCCGCGCCAGACAGGACCTCAGCCAGATCGGCGCCGACGACGTCCTTGAGACTGGCGAGCAACCTGCGCGCGCTGTCCCTCGCCTGGTCCAGCGCCAGCCGCATGCCGAGGCCGAACTCCGCGTTGTCCTCGAACAGCGAGTTCGACCACGCCGGTCCCCGGCCCTCGGCGTTCACCGTCCACGGCGTGGTGGGGAGGTTGCCCCCGTAAATGGAGGAGCAGCCGGTCGCGTTCGCCACCACGGAGCGGTCGCCGAAGAGCTGGGAAAGCAGCTTGAGGTACGGCGTCTCGCCGCAGCCGGCGCACGCACCCGAGAACTCGAACAGCGGGCACAGCAGCTGCACGTCCTTCACGTCCTTCAGGCTGAGCGCCCCGCGGCCGGGATCGGGGAGCGACAGGAAGAAGTCCCAGTTGGCCCGCTCGGCGTCCCGGAGCGGCTCCTGCGGCCCCATGTTGATCGCCTTGAGCTTCACCGCGCTCTTGTTCTTGACGGGGCACGCTTCCACGCACAGCGCGCAGCCGGTGCAGTCCTCGGGCGCGACCTGCAGCGTGTAGCGCCGGTCCCGGAACTCGCGCCACCGGGCTGGCGCGGACTTGAATGCCGCCGGCGCGCCCTCCAGAAGCGAGGGGTCGTAGACCTTGGCGCGGATCACCGCGTGCGGGCACACCAGCACGCACTTGCCGCACTGGATACAGATCGACTCGTCCCACACCGGGATCTCGAGGGCGATGTTGCGCCGCTCCCACCTCGCGGTCCCGCTCGGATAGGTGCCGTCGGCCGGCAACGCGCTCACCGGCAGGAGGTCGCCCCTGCCAACGATGATCTCGGACGTCACCCGCTGCACGAAACCCGGCGCGGCGGGAGGAACCACCTCCCGCCGGGCGAGTCGGCTCGTCGCCCGGTCCGGAACGCGCACTTCGTGCAGGGCGGCCAACGCGTTGTCCACCGCCTCGAAGTTCATCTGCACCACCTGCTCGCCCCGTCGCCCATAGGTCTTCTTGATCGCGTCCTTGATCGCCGCGATCGCGGCCTCGCGCGGCAGCACACCGCTCAGCGCAAAGAAACAAGTCTGCATCACCGAGTTTATCCGGCGCCCGAGCCCCGCCTGTTCCGCCACCTTGACCGCGTCGATGGCGAACAAGCGCAACCGCTTGGCAATGACCTGCTCCTGCACCGGGCGGGGCAGATGATCCCAGACCTCGTCCGGGCCGTAGGGCGCGTTCAGCAGGAACGTCGCACCCAGCTCCGCCGCGCCGAGCACGTCGAGCCGCTCCAGGAAACCGAACTGGTGGCAGGCCACGAACGTGGCCCGGCTCACCAGGTACGTGGACCGGATCGGGCGGGGACCGAAGCGCAGGTGCGAGACCGTGACCGAGCCGGATTTCTTGGAGTCGTAGACGAAGTAGCCCTGCGCCCACAGGTCGGTGCCCTCGCCGATGATCTTGATCGAGTTCTTGTTCGCTCCGACGGTCCCGTCGGCGCCCAGACCGAAGAACAGCGCGCGCACCGTCCGCGGGTCCTCGGTCGTGAAGCCGGGGTCCCAATCCAGGCTGGTGTGCGTGACGTCGTCGTTGATGCCGATCGTGAAGTGGTTGCGGGGCGCCGGCGCGCGCAGCTGGTCGAAAACGGCCTTCACCATGGCCGGAGTGAACTCCTTCGAAGCCAGACCGTACCGCCCGCCCACCACCCTGGGCATCGCCGGGAACGGCGCCCTCCCCGCCCAAAAGATCTCGCTCACAGCGGCGACCACGTCGAGATAGAGCGGCTCACCCATGCTTCCCGGCTCCTTGGTCCGATCCAGCACCGCGATCGCGCGCACCGAGGGCGGCAGAGCGGCGACGAATCGCTCCGAGTCGAACGGCCGGTACAGGCGGACGGTCAGCACCCCGACCTTCTCGCCGCCGGCCGTCAGCGCGTCCGCGGTTTCGGCGGCCGCCCCGGCACCCGAGCCCATCAGAACGATCACGCGCTCGGCGTCCGGCGCGCCGGCGTAGTCGAACAGCCGGTACCTCCGCCCGACCCGTTCGGCCAGGCGATCCATCGCCCGCTCCACGATCGCCGGGCACGCGAGATAGTACGGGTTGGACGCCTCGCGACCCTGGAAGTAGACGTCGGGGTTCTGGGCCGTCCCGCGGACGAACGGGCGGTCGGGCGAGAGAGCGCGGGCACGGTGCGAGTGGACCAGATCGTCCGGCACCATGGCCCTCAGATCGTCGGGCGCGAGCCTCTCGATCTTGTTCACCTCGTGGGAGGTCCTGAAGCCGTCGAAGAAGTGGAGGAACGGGACCCGCGCCTCGAGCGTGGCGGCGTGCGCGACCAGTGCCAGGTCGTGCGCCTCCTGAACCGAGCTCGACGCCAGCATCGCGAAGCCCGTCTGGCGGGCGGCCATCACGTCGCTGTGATCGCCGAAGATCGAGAGTGCCTGCGCGGCCAGCGAGCGGGCGGCCACGTGGATCACCGCGGGCGTCAGCTCGCCGGCGATCTTGTACATGTTGGGGATCATGAGGAGAAGGCCTTGCGACGCCGTGAAGGTGGTCGCCAGCGCCCCGCACTGAAGAGCGCCGTGCAGCACCCCGGCGGCGCCTCCCTCGCTCTGCATCTCGATCACGGTCGGCACCGCGCCCCACAGATTCGGCTGGCGCTTCGCCGCCCACTCGTCGGCCCATTCACCCATCGGCGAGCTGGGGGTGATCGGGTAGATCGCAATGACCTCGCTCAACTGGAAGGCGACCAGCGCGGCGGCTTCGTTGCCGTCGATCGTGACCATGGGACGAGTCATCGGACCCCTTCCAGTCGGTCGGATACGGGGACGCCAGCTCGGCCTCCCCGGCCCGAAAATCGCAAGTTGCATTCCGACCAGAGGCCGGGCCTTAGGAAACAGGAGAAGGGTGTCGGAGCCAACCGCAAACCGTTATCCTCAAGGCACTTCAGCGCAGCCCGGCATGCGGCACGCAGGCGGACTGTCAGGCGCCGGAAGCCTCGAATCGCACTCGGAATAGCGGACATTGTGTCCCACAGTCCGTCGCTCGACGACCGGCGCGGTCTCCATCGCAGGTCGCCGCTCCTCGCGGTCACC
>JAUYOW010000307.1 GCA_030697825.1 Gemmatimonadales bacterium
TGCTCGACGTGGCCGGCGGCTTCGCGGCTTACGGCCTGCTGACGCGCGACCGGGCGATCGGGCGTTGCTGCCTGCGCGTTGCCGAGCACGTCGCGAACTCGTGGCGCGAGGCGTCGCTCGGCCCGGTCCGGCTGTTGAGTCACGGTCTGTACGCCGGCGCGGCCGCGATCGCCGGGCTGGCCGTCGCGGTCAGCCTCGCGGGGCCAGGGCAGCTCGGCTGGCTCGCCGCGGTCTCGATCGTGTCGATCGCCGGTGCCGGGGCGTGGGCGCAGCTGGTCGAAGGCTCACCGCAGCTGCTGCGGCCGTACGGGTACTTCGGCGGGGTCGCGGGCGGCCTTGCCGTCGCGGTGACGGCGTCGCTGGTGGGCGCGAATGGTTGGACGATCCTCGCGGCGAGCGCCGTCGGCGGATCGGTGACCCAGGCGATCGGCCGGCTCCGCTGCCTGGTGCAGGGCTGCTGTCACGGTCGGGCCTCGCCGGATGCGCTGGGGATCCGCTACCACCACCCGCGCTCGCGGGTGGTGCGGCTGGCCGGTCTCGCGGGGACGCCGGTCTATCCCACACCGCTGTACTCGCTGCTCTGGATGCTCGTGGTGGCGGCGGTGCTCTGGCGTCTCTGGATGGTGTCCGCGCCGCTGCCGCTGATCGTCGGCCTCTATTTCGTACTGGCGGGCGCGGGGCGATTCATGGAAGAGCACTTCCGCGGTGAACCCCAGACGGCCGAGTACTTCGGCCTGCGGCTCTACCAGTGGCTGGCGATCGCGTTCGTGGTGGGTGGCGCGGCCATCACCGCGCTGGGTGCGCGGCGGGCGCCGGCCGTGGCGGGGCTCGATCCGGCGGTGATCCCGATCCTGCTCGTGGTCGGTGTTGCCGCGTACGCGGCGTACGGCGTGGACTTCCCGCGCTCGAACCGGCGGCTGGCAAGGTTGACCTGACGGCGCCGGCGCACCGCCGTCAGGACGCTTTCTTGGTCTCCGCGACCGCCGCGGCGCGCACCACCACTTCCTTCTCCAACAACTTCTCCAGCAAGTCCGCTTTCC
>JAUYOW010000308.1 GCA_030697825.1 Gemmatimonadales bacterium
TGTGGTAGCGGAAGTGGTGAAAAAGGTGCGGGGAGCGGTACCTTGGGATGCCCGTCGCGGCGCCGGGTGCGCCGCGTTGTGCATCGGGTGGTACCGCTCCCCGCTCCCCGCTCCTTTTGCACCACTTCCGCTACCACATGCGTTGATTCCGGTTATGTACCTGCGGCCGGCTTCCGTACTTTGGCGCCGTGCTCAAGTCCGACCCTTCCACCTGGACCGATGCGCGCCACCGAGACGGCGTGGCCGCGGAAGTGCTCGTTGCCGGCGTGATGCGCGCGCAGGGCTACGAGATCCTCGAACACCGGTTCCGCCATCATCGGCACGACGTGGACCTGGTTGCCCGGCGAGGCGCCGTGGTCGTGTTCGTGGAAGTGAAAGCGCGCTCCGACAGCCGGTTCGGCACTCCCGCCCAGTCGGTGACTCCCCGCAAGCGCCTCGAGCTGGTGCGCGCGGCCGGCGCCTGGCTCCAGCGCCACGGCCGCCCCGGGGACTGCTGCCGCTTCGACGTGATCGCGGTCCAGGGAGCCCGGGTCGAATGGCTCCAGTCGGCCTTCAGGCCGGGCTGGCGCTAATGGGCTTTCGGTATATATTCGGGGTGTCGGGTGCTGGGTTTTGGATGCCCGCCGGCGTGGCTGATCTACCGCCGGGCTGTGCATCCCCCTACACCCTGCACCCCACACCCTACACCCTTTTTTCTTGAGGTCCGCATGCCTGCCGATCCGCAAGACGACCGCCGCAAGGCCCTTAACCTCGCCATCGCCCAGATCGAGAAATCCTGCGGCAAAGGCTCGATCATGCGAATGGGGTCGGAGCGGTTCCGGGTGAGGGTGGACTTCATTCCGACCGGGGCGATAAACTTGGACGCCGCCATCGGCATCGGCGGCATCCCGCGCGGCCGGGTCACGGAGATCTTCGGGCCGGAGTCGTCCGGCAAGACCACGCTGGCGCTGCATGTCTCGGCCAACGCCCAGAAGGCTGGGGGCGTCGCCGCATACATAGACGCGGAGCACGCGCTGGACGTGGAGTTCGCGCGCAAGCTCGGCGTGGACGTGGACAACCTCCTGATCTCGCAGCCGGACACCGGGGAGCAGGGGCTGGAGATCTGCGACATCCTGGTGCGCTCGGGCGCGGTGGACGTAGTGGTGATCGACTCGGTGGCGGCGCTGGTCCCCAAGGCGGAGATCGAGGGGGACATGGGCGACTCGCACGTCGGGCTCCAGGCGCGGCTCATGAGCCAGGCGCTTCGCAAGCTCGCCGGCGCGATCAACCGCTCGCGCACGTCCGTGATCTTCATCAACCAGCTGCGCGAGAAGATCGGCGTCATGTACGGCAACCCGGAGACGACCTCGGGCGGGCGGGCGCTGAAGTTCTACGCTTCGGTGCGGCTCGACGTCCGTCGCATCGGCCCCGTGAAGGAGCGCGACGTGGTGATCGGGAACCGCACCCGCGTCAAGGTGGTGAAGAACAAGGTGGCCCCCCCGTTCCGGCAGGCCGAGTTCGACATCATGTTCGACGAGGGGATCAGCCACTCGGCGCTGCTGGTGGATCTCGCCAGCGAGTCGGGCGTCATCGAGAAGTCGGGCGCCTGGTACGCGTACAATGGCCAGAAGATCGGCCAGGGACGGGAGAACACCAAGCTCTTCCTGCGCGACAACCCGGCCCTGATGACGGAGATCGAGGGCAAGGTCAAGGAGGCGCTGGGGATGAAGCCCGGCGCCGTGGTCGAGGAAGAGGTCTCGAGCGAGGAGTAGATGCCGTTCATCACGGCGTTGGAGCCGGAGCCCGCGGGCAGCGGCATACGCGCCGCGGTGGACGGCGCGCCATTCGGGACGGTGTCTGCCGCCGACGTCCGCGAGCTGCGCCTCGCGGTGGGGGAGGCGCTCGACGACGGGCGCCTCTCGGCGTTGTCGGGACGGGCGGACGTTTTTTCGGCGCGCACCGTCGCGTTGAGGGTCCTGGCGGCGCGCGCTCTGCCCTCCCGCGAGGTGGCGCGCCGGCTGACGCGCAAGGGGCACCGGCGCGAGGCGGCCGAGGCGGCCGTGGGCGCGCTGGTGGAATCGGGACTCATCGACGACCTCGCGTTCGCGCGGCACTACGCCGAGACGCGCGCCCGGCGGGGCAAGCTCGGTCCCAGCCGCCTGGTCAGGGACCTGCGACGGCTGGGGCTGGCGGAGCGTGACGCGGAGGCGGCAGTGCGCGAGGCGCTGGCGGATGAGGGCCTCGATCCCCGGGTGCTCCTGCGCGAAGCGGCCGCGAAGAAGGCGCGCACGCTCAAAGGGCTCGACCCCGCCACGGGGCGGCGCCGGCTCAAGGCCTATTTGATGCGCCGCGGATTCAGCGCGGGGGACGTGAGCGAGGTGGTGAAGGAGGCGTTGGCGGGCTAGATTTTCCAGGTTCTATGCTCGCCGACGCGATCCGCCGCCGCTTCCTCGACTTCTTCGTCGCCCGCGATCACCGCGAGGTGCCGTCGTCCACCCTCGCGCCCGCCGACGACCCCACCCTGCTGTTCACCAACGCCGGAATGGTGCAGTTCAAGCGCACCTTCCTGGGCGTGGAGCACCGGGACTACCGGCGCGCCACCACCGCCCAGAAGTGCGTCCGCGCCGGCGGCAAGCACAACGACCTCGAGCAGGTCGGCCACACCGACCGGCACCACACCTTCTTCGAGATGCTGGGCAACTTCTCCTTCGGCGACTACTTCAAGCGGGACGCCATAACGTTCGCGTGGGAGTTCGTGACGGGGAGGGACTGGCTCGCGATCGACCCCTCCCGCATCCGGATCAGCGTCCATCATCAGGACGACGAGGCGCGAAGGCTCTGGCGCGAGATCGCCGGCATGGCGGACCAGCGGATCTACGGCCTGAGCGACCAGGACAACTTCTGGCAGATGGCTGACACGGGGCCGTGCGGGCCGTGCAGCGAGATCTATGTGGACCTGGGGGAGCGGGGAGCGGGGAGCGGTTCCATCGGTGCGTCCGTCCGGTCGGCGGAGCGGGAGGCCCCGGCGACGACGGCGCGCGCGTCCGATCACGTCCACTCCCTGGACGAGTTCGTAGAGGCCGCGGAGGCCGGGCGCTTCCTGGAGATCTGGAACCTCGTCTTCATGCAGTACGACCGGCAGCCCGGCGGAGCGCTGGTGCCGCTACCCGCGCCCTCGGTGGACACCGGCGCGGGGTTGGAGCGGATCGCCGCGGTCATGCAGGGCGAGCAGTCGAACTTCCACACCGATCTCTTCGCGCCGCTCATCGCGCGGGCCGAAGCGGTCATCCGGCAGCCCTACGATCGCGGGGAGGCCGGTGCGCCGTTCCGCGTCCTGGCCGATCACGCGCGCGCGGTCGCCTTCCTCCTCGCCGACGGCGTGTACCCGTCCAACGAGGGGCGAGGCTACGTGCTGCGGCGCATCCTGCGCCGGGCGGTGCGGCACGCGTACCTCATGGGCCGCCGCGAGCCAACGCTGGTGCACCTCGTGGACCAAGTCGTGAAGACGATGGGAGGCCACTATCCCGAGCTGGTGAAGAGCGCCAAGCTCCTTGCCGAGCTGACCGCGTCCGAGGAGGAGCGTTTCCTCGAGACGATCGAGGGCGGGCTCCGGCGCATGGAGCAGCTCACGGAAGTGAGCGGGGAAGAGGCGTTCAAGCTGTACGACACCTACGGATTCCCGATCGACCTCACGCATATCGTCGCGGCCGAACGCGGGATCACGGTGGACGTGGCGGGATTCGAGCGGCTGCTGGATGAGCAGCGGGAGCGGTCGAGAAAAGCGGCGGGCACCGGCGCACCGGCGCACCGGCGCGCCGAGGGAGCCCCGGCGGTCCAGGTGCACCAGAGCGGCTGGATCAGGGTGAAGCCGAGGCTCCGGCAGCGTTGGGTGGGCTACGAGACCACCCGCGCCGAGACCGACATCCTCGCCTTCCAGCGCACCGAGAGCGGGGTGGGGCTCGTGCTCCACCAGAACCCGTTCTTTGCCGAGAGCGGCGGCCAGGTCAGCGACCGCGGCAAAGTCGTGGGGCAGGGCTGGGAGCTGGCCGTGGATGAGGTCCGGAAGATCGAAGGGCGCACCGCGGTCTTCGGCGCGTACGACGGCCCGTTCGAGCCGACGCCGGCGCTAGCCGTGGTGGACCAGCGGATGCGGCGCGACATCGAGCGGAACCATTCTGCGACGCACCTGTTGCACGCGGCGCTGCGCAAGGTCCTCGGCACCCACGTCGGGCAGGCGGGCTCGGTCGTGTCGCCGGAGCGGCTGCGCTTCGACTTCACGCACCACCATCCCATCCCGGCCGAGACGCTGAAGGCGATCGAGGACGAAGTGAACGAGCACGTCTGGGAGAACCTCGAGGTGCTCACGGACGAGATGAAGTACGCGGACGCGCTCAAGCTCGGCGCGATGGCGTTCTTCAGCGAGAAGTACGGGGACGTGGTGCGCGTCGTGACCGTGCCCGAGGTGTCCCGCGAGTTGTGCGGAGGGACGCACGTGCGGACTACCGGGCAGATCGGCCTGACGCGGGTGGTGAGTGAGAGCGGGGTCGGCGCGGGAATCCGGCGGATCGAGGCGCTAACCGGGCCCGGCGCGTTCGCGTGGCTCGACCGGCGCCAGCGGCTGCTGGAGAGCGCGGCTGAGAGGGCCGGGAGCGCGCCGGAGCACCTAGCGCGCCGGGTGGAGTCGCTGGTGGAGGAGCGGCGCAAGCTGGAGAAGCGGGTCGAGGAGCTGATCCGCGGCGGCGGCGCGCCGGGCGCCGCGCAGACGACCGACGTGAACGGCACGGCGGTGAGCGTCACGCGGGCCCCATCGGGCGACCGCAACGAGATCGGCGCGATGGTGGATGCATTCCGCTCGAAGACCAAGAGCGGCGTCCTCGTCATCGTGGCGACCGGCGACCGGCCGGGCATCCACGCGGGCGTGACCGACGACCTCATCGCGCGCGGGGTCACGGCGCCCGACCTCGTGAACCGGATCGCGGCACTGTCGGGGGGCAAGGGCGGTGGCCGGCCCCACTTCGCCTCCGCCGGCGCCGGCGACCCGGGCCGCCTGGACGAGGCGGAGCGACGCGCGTCCGAGATCGTCCGGGAAGTTCTGAGCTCGCACTCGTGACGAAGACGAAAGTGCGGGAGTGGCTGTTCTCGCGGAAAGCGGCGCCGCCACCAGTGCTCGCGGAGCGCCTCGAGCAGGTGCTTGCGGCGTACCCGGAAGAGAGCCTTGCCGTGGGCGGCTCGATCACATCCGCTATGGGAGCGCTCGGGCTCGCCACGCTTGGCTCGCTGGCCGGCCGTGACCCGCGCTCGGTAGAGGTGGGCCTCGACCTGCTCGCCGCCGACGCGTTCGTCACCTTCGCGTTCGAGGCGGCGGCGGAGGAGCGCGCTGACGTGGGACCGCTGGTGAGCTGGCTCCTCGAGCGGGCGGCGGCGTGAGCACTGTGCTCGAGCGGTTGTGCGCGCGCGCACCGGGCCTGCTGGTGCTGGTGGACCCGGAGCGCACCGCTGCCTCGGACGCGGCGCGGCTGGCCGAGCGCGCCGAGCGTGATGGGGCGGCCGGACTCCTGATCGGGACGTCGTTCGACGGCGCCGCGCGCACCGGCGAGGTGGCGGCCGCCATCAAAGGGGCGACGAGCCTTCCGCTCCTGTTGTTCCCGGGCTCGGCCAATCAGCTGGTGCCCGATGTGGACGCGGTGCTGCTCCTCTCGCTGGTCTCCGGCCGCAACCCTCAGTACCTGATCGAGGAGCACGTGCGCGCCGTGCCGTTCCTGCTTCGGCACGGCATCCCCACCATCTCGACCGCGTACATCCTGGTGGACGGCGGGAGGGTCACCGCGGCGGAGGCGGTGAGCCAGACGCGACCGCTTCCGGCCGACAAGCCTGAGCTTGCCGCGGTGCATGCGGTCGCCGCCAGCCTGATCGGCATGGCGGCCGTGTACCTCGACGCCGGGAGCGGCGCGGCAAATCCGGTCGGCCCCGATGTGGTGGGCGCGGTGCGCCGGGCGGTGGGGCTGCCGGTGTTCGTCGGCGGGGGCATCCGGACGCCGGCGCAGGTCCGCGCGGCGCGCGCGGCCGGCGCCGATTTCGTGGTCGTGGGCAACGCCATCGAGGCGGGCGGTCCGGACGCGATCCGCGAGTTGGTCGAGGCGGCGCGGGACGGGTCGCGGTGATCGACCTGCACACCCATCTCCTCCCGGGGGTGGACGACGGCTCGGACGATGTCGCGCAGTCGGTGGCGGTGCTGACGAAGTTCGCGGAGATGGGGGTCACCGCCGTGTGCTGCACGCCGCATCTCAAGGCCAGCCACCTCGACGACGCGCCGTGCGAGGAGCTGGACGAGCTCGTGGACCAGCTGCGCTTGGCCGCACCGCCGGAGCCCAGGCTCACCCGCGGCTTCGAGATCATGCTCGACGTCCCGAACCCCGTCTTCGGGGACCGCTGTCTTGGACTCGGGGGGACGCGCTACCTGCTGGTGGAGTTCGGCCGGCTGGTGCCGGCCTACGGCAGCGTCGAGGCGCTCGCCCGGGTGGCGGCTCAGGGCGTGGTGCCGCTGCTCGCGCATCCTGAGCGCTACGCCGTTTGTTCGGTCGAGGTGGCCGCGCGTTGGCGCGAGGCGGGTGCGCTGCTCCAGGTGGATGCCACCACGCTGCTGGCGGACACGCGACGCGCCGGTCGGGCCCGCGCCCTGGTCGAAGCGGGGTGTGCGACCATCATCGCGAGCGACAACCACGGTGACCAGCGCAACCTCAAGGCGGCAGTGGAGTGGCTCGAGAGCCACGGCGGACGAACCCAGGCGCACCTGCTGGCGGTGGAGAACCCGGCCGCGATCCTCGCGGACCAAGCGCCGGCGCCGGTGCCGCCGCTGCGCTTTCGCCGCTCGTGGTACTCGATGCTCAAGGAATTCGTGGTGGGAGGCAAGGAAGCGTGACGCTGGGGCACCTGAGTGAGCTGGGCCGGCTGGCCGAGCGCTGCGCGGTGGAGCTCGCGGAGCCGGTGCGGCGCTATACCGAGCTGGTGCGGGCGACGCTGGCGGCGGGGCGCACGGTCTTCTTCGCGGGGAACGGCGGGAGCGCCGCGCACGCTCAGCATATCGCGACCGAGTACGTGGTGCGCTACCTGCCGGTGAAGCGGAAGGCTGCCGCGGTGCTCGCCCTCTCCACGGACAGCTCGCTCGTGACGGCGGCCGCGAACGACCTCGGCTTCGACCAGGTCTTCGCGCGGCAGGTCGAGGCGCACGGCCGGGAGGGCGACCTCCTGGTGCTCGTCAGCACGTCAGGGAACTCGCCCAACCTGGCGCACGCCGCCCAGGCGGCACGGGCCGCGGGAGTCACGACCGTGGGGCTGCTTGCCAGAGGCGGCGGGCCACTCAAGGACGTCGTGGACCTGGTGATCCTCGTGCCGACGGACGACGGGGCGCACGCGCAGGAGATCCAGCTCGCCATCGACCACTACGTGTGCTCGCAGATCGAGCCGGGGCTGTGAAGCAAAGACAGACGCGCAGACGCACAGACGCGCAGACCCGCAGACGCACAGACGCACAGACGCACAGGCGCAACCGGCGCACCGGCGCACCGACGCACCGACGCACAGGCGCACCGACGCGCAGACGCACAGGCGCACAGGCGCACCGGCGCACCGACGCGCAGGGCGCGGGTGAGTGGGCGTGGTGATTGACCTGGCGGGGAAGCGCGCGGTCGTGACCGGCGGCGCCCGCGGCATCGGGAAGGCCACGGCCGAGATGTTCCGGCAGGCGGGTGCCGAGGTGATCACGGTGTCGCGCTCCACCCACGGCGACCTCTCCGATCCGTGCGTCTCCGAGAAGGCGGCGGCCGCGGTCGCGGCGCCGCTGCACGCCTTGGTGGTGAATCACGGCGTGTGGGTGCCGGACGCGGCGGCCCTGGCGCAGATGCCTCCCAGCCAGTGGCACTCCACTATCGCGCAGAACCTCGATTCGTACTTCTACGTGGTGCGCGCCTTCGCGCCGAAGCTGGTGGACGGCGCCTCGATCGTGTTCGTCGCGTCCACGGCCGCGCAGCGCGGCGAGGCCTTCCACGCCGACTACGCCGCCAGCAAGGGCGCCATCGTGTCGCTCACCAAGAGCCTCGCGGTGGAGCTGGCGCCGAGCATCCGAGTGAATTGTGTCGCCCCGGGATGGGTGGACACGGAGATGGCCGCCCAGCCGTACGCCGGCGGCGGCCGGGCCCGCATCGAGGCGACGATCCCGCTCGGCCGGGTGGCGTCGCAGGAGGATGTCGCTGGTCCCATCCTCTTCCTCTGTTCCGACCTCGCGCGCCACATCACGGGTGAGATACTCAACGTCAACGGCGGGAGCGTCCTGGGTGGCTGAGGTCTTCCCGGTAGAACGCATCCCCGCCGAGGTCGGCAAGATCGCGTCCCGTCTCAGGGACTCCGGCTTCGAGGTCTGGTACGTGGGCGGCGCGGTGCGTGACGTCCTCCTCGAGCTGCTGCTCGGCCAGTCCGCGGCGCGGGTCGGTGACTTCGACATCGCCACTTCGGCGCGGCCCGAGCAGGTGCAGGCGCTGTTCCGGCGCACCGTGCCGGTCGGCATCGAGCACGGCACCGTGGCGGTGCTGGACCAGAGCGGCATCGCCCACGAGGTCACGACGTTCCGCAAGGACGTGAAGACCGACGGGCGCCACGCCGAGGTGGAGTTCGGCGTGACGCTGGAGGACGACCTGGCCCGGCGTGACTTCACGATCAACGCCGTCGCGGTCCATCCCTGGAGCGGCGAGATCCGCGATCCGTTCGGCGGCCGGGACGACCTGCGCGCTCGCGTCGTCCGCGCGGTAGGCGACCCCGCAATGCGGTTCCGCGAGGATGGGCTGCGGGTGCTGCGGGCGCTCCGGTTCGCCGCGACGTTGGGGTTCGCGCTCGATCCCGCGACCTGGGATGCCCTCGTCGCTGCGGCGTCGGACCTGGCGCACCTCTCGCGCGAGCGGGTGCGGGACGAGTGGCTCAAGATGCTCGCGACCAGCTTGCCGTCGGTCGGGGTGGGCCTCTGGCGCCGGGCCGGAGTGTGGCGCGAAGTGTGGCCGGAGCTGGCGGATTTCGACGCGCGCGCCGAGGGAACGCTCGACGAGATCGAGCCTCGCGATCCGGTGCTGCTGACGGCGGCGGCGCTCGGGTACGTCGTGGGCGGCTCGGACGCGGCCGAGGCCGCGGTGCGGCGCCTGCGGTTCTCCAGCGGGGACGTGGAACGGGTTCGCTGGGTCGTCGGAGGCTTGGCGGAGCCGCTGCCGGCGCCCGGCGCTACCCGGGAGGTCCGCCGCTGGCTCTCGCGCCACCGCGCCAGCGCCCGGGACGTCATCGCCGTGTCCGAGCCACGCGCCCGTCGTGCCGACCTTCTGGCGGCCGTGGAGGCGGTGATCGCATCGGGTGACGCGATCGGCATCCGCGATCTGGCCGTCACCGGCGACGATCTCCAGGCGGCCGGGCTCGCACCGGGCAAAGCCATGGGCGAGGTGCTGCGCCGCCTTCTGGACGAAGTCCTCGACGAGCCGTGGCGCAACACCCGCGAGCACCTGCTCGTCCGCGCCAAGGAGTTGTCGTGAGCATCATGCCGGCCGTGCTGTTCGGGGTGGTGGCGGCGGCCGCGAACCTGCTCGGCGCTGTGGCCGTCGCGCGCAGCGCCCGCATGGGGCTTCGGGTGATCGAGGGGTTCGTCGCGTTCGCGGCGGGATTCATGCTCGCGCTCGCGCTCGTAGCGGCGGTGCCCGAGGCGCTGCGCCGGGATGCCGCGACGGCCGCGCCCGTTATCCTCCTCGGCTACCTGCTCGTGCACCTCTCCCAGCACACCCTCACGCCGCACTTCCACTTCGGCGAGGAGACGCACGTGGTCTCCGAGCGGGCGAGCAGCGCCGCGCTCGTCGGCCTGCTGTTGCACACCTTCTTCGACGGCGTCGCCATTGCGTCGGGGTTCCTCGTCAGCGCATCCCTCGGCGTGCTCTTCTTCGTCGCGATCTTCCTGCACAAGATTCCCGAGGGCGTCACGGTCTCGAGCCTGGTGATCGCATCCGGAGGCACCGCCCGGCGCGGCTACTTCGCGGCCGCGCTGCTCGGCGGCGCCACGATCCTCGGCGTCCTGGTCACGGCGTGGGCGGGGGTGCTCCAGGAGTACGGGCTCGCGCTCTCGGCGGGGGTGACGATCTACGTGGGCGCATCGAACCTCGTGCCCGAGTTCCAGGGAAAGAAGGGATGGATGCTCCCGGCGGCGTTCTTCGCCGGCGCGGGGGCGTTCCTCCTCGCCCACGGCCTCCTGGAGCGGGCCTTGGGATCAGGGGGCGATGTGACTATATTGGTCACGTCGATTGGACCAATGAGGTCACCATGAAGAAGTACGGGAAGGCCAAGACCCGGAAGGTCGCGAAGGTGTCGGAGCTGAAGGCGGGGTTGAGCGGGTACCTGGCCCAGGTGAAGCGGGGCGAGGAGGTCGTCATCACTGAGCGCGGACGGACCATCGCGAAGCTCATTCCGGTCCCGCCGGCGGAGGACGATGAGATGGAGCGGATGAGGGAGCTGGAGCGTCGCGGCATTCTGACGATACCGGAGCACCCGGGCGTCCCGCCGGAGTACTGGACCCTTGAGCTGCCGAAGGATCCCGAGGGACTGGTACTCAAGGCCCTGCTGGAGGAACGGGAGGAGGGCCGGTGAGGTTTTGGGATGCCTCGGCGCTCGTGCCGCTGCACGTCGCGGAGCGCCGCACGGCGGACATGCGCGCGCTCTTCAAGGACGACGAAGCGGTCGTCGTGTGGTGGGGTACGGTGGTCGAGTGCGCGTCGGCGCTCGCCCGCCAGCACCGGCGGCGTACCCTCCTGGGAACGATCCCCTCGACGCCATCGTGCTGGAGCGCCATCAGCGTCATCTGGTCGGCGGGCACGTTCTGCGGGTGGCACCACCTGAGGTGATCGTGGTTCGCAAGCTCGAGCGGTGCCGGGATGGTGGCACCGAACGGCATCTGCGTGATGGGCGCGGAATCCTGGAGTATGTTGGCCCGGCGCTGGATCAGCAGGCTCTGGAGGCGCTTGTGGCCTAACGCGGGCTGCAGCAGGAACTTGCCGCGGCCATGCCCTGCCGCTCGAATGACCGCGGGCCTTGGGATGAGGGGGCGATGTGACTATATTGGTCACATCGACTGGACCAATGAGGTCATGATGAAAAAGCACGGGAAGGCCAAGAACCGGAAGGTCGCGCAGGTGTCGGAGCTGAAGGCGGGGCTGAGCGGGTACCTGGCCCAGGTCAAGCGAGGGGAGGAGATCATCGTCACGGAGCGCGGGCGGACCATCGCGAAGATCATCCCGGTGCCGCCGCCCGAGAACGATGAGGAAGCCCGGATGCGCGAGGCGGAGCGCCAGGGCCGGATCATCGTGCGGGGGTCCGGTCGCCTCCCGGACAGCTTCTTCGCCTGGGAGCGCCCCAAGGTGCCGGAGGGGGCCATCGAGCGGTGGATCGCCTGGGAGCGCTACGAGGATGAGTCGTGAGGTTCTGGGATTCCTCGGCGATCGTGGCGACGCTCGTCGCTCAGCCCGGCACCGAAGCGTGTCTGGCCCTGGCAGAGGCTGACCCGGCAATGGTGGTGTGGTGGGGCACCGTGGTCGAGTGCGAGGCGGCCCTCGGACGCCTGGTACGAACGGGGGAGGTGGCCGAAGCGGCGGTGTCCGCCCTGCGGGCGGGGCTGGCGCAGATGGAATGGCGCGAGGTGGCCCCGCGGCAGGCGATTCGCGACATCGCGGCGTCCGTGTTGCGGCGCCATCCGCTCAAAGCCGGAGACGCACTCCAATTGGCTGCTGCTCTCTCGTGGAGCGCGGAAACGGCACCGGATCAGCCGTTCGTCACGCTGGATCGGCGCCTCCGGAAGGCGGCGCTCGCCGAGGGATTCGAGGTCCTGCCGTCCCTGTGACCCGCGAGC
The DNA here is from genome assembly GCA_030697825.1 of Gemmatimonadales bacterium. Lineage (NCBI taxonomy): Bacteria > Pseudomonadati > Gemmatimonadota > Gemmatimonadia > Gemmatimonadales > Gemmatimonadales bacterium. The sequence goes on from JAUYOW010000308.1 coordinate 11,897, forward strand.
CCTCGCTGTTCGCCCCACCCGCGGGCGCGCAGCCCCTCGCAGCGCGCATGCGCCCCCGCTCGCTCGACGAGTTCCTCGGCCAGGAGCAGCTGCTGGGCCCCGGCAAGGCGCTCGGCGAGCTCATCCGCCGCGGGGAAGTGGGTTCGATGATCTTCTCGGGCCCGCCAGGCTCCGGAAAAACAACGCTCGCCTTCCTCATCGCCGCCTACACCGAACGCGAGTTCGTCCCGTTCAGCGCGGTGACCGAAGGTGTGCCGCGCGTCCGCGGGATCATCAAGGAAGCCGAGGACCGCCTCGCGCTCAACGGCCGCCGCACCATCCTCTTCTGTGACGAGATCCACCGGTTCAACCGCGCGCAACAGGACGCGTTCCTGCCGCACGTGGAGCGCGGGACCATCGCGCTCATCGGCGCCACGACGGAGAACCCGTCGTTCGAGCTCACCGGCGCGCTGCTCTCGCGGACGCGGGTGTTCGTGCTCGAGCCGCTCTCGGAAGCACACGTCAGGATCCTGGTCGAGCGTGCCATCGCGGACTCGGAGCGAGGGCTGGGCAAGCTGGGGCTCACGATCGATGACGAGGCGCTCGCGCTGCTTGGTCGCGAGGCGGATGGTGACGCGAGGCGCGCTCTCTCGGCGCTCGAGGCGGCGGCGGAATTCGTCAGCGGGCACGGGGGCACAGGCGCACAGGCGCACGCCGAGGCAACCGGGGGCGACCGTGCGGCTGTGCCCCTGTGCATCCGTGCGTCTGACATCGCCGATGCGCTCCAGAGGCGATTCGCGCGGTACGACAAGGGCGGGGAGGAGCACTACAACCTCATTTCGGCGCTCCACAAGGCGATGCGCGGGTCGGACCCGGACGGCGCGCTGTACTGGCTCGCCCGGATGATCGACGGTGGTGAGGACCCGCTCTTCATCGCCCGGCGGGTGGTGCGCGCCGCGTCCGAGGACGTCGGCCTCGCGGATCCGCGCGCCCTGAGCGTGGCGCTGGCGGCCAAGGAGGCGCTGCACTTCCTGGGGCAGCCGGAGGGGGAGCTGGCCTTGGCCGAGGCAGTGCTCTACGTGACGACCGCACCCAAGTCGAACCGGGTGTACGAGGCCTGGGGCGCGGCCCTGGCGGCCGCCAGGGAGCACCCGGCCGAAGGGGTCCCGCTTCACATCCGCAACGCGCCGACGTCCCTCATGAAGGAGCAGGGCTACGGCAAGGGCTACCAGTACGCCCACGCGGCGCCGGAGGGGTACACGCCGCAGGAATATCTCCCGGAGGTGCTGCGCGGGACGCGGTTCTACGAGCCCACCGGGTTCGGGTTCGAGAAAGAGATCGCGAAGCGAATGGCGTGGTGGGCTGAGTTGAAATCGCGGGCCGCCGCGGCCCAACCCTGACGCTGCTGGCGCGGATGATCGACGGGGGTGAGGACCCACTCTAGCCGCCGAGGGTCTGAACGAACTCCCGCGGGCTCACGATGCGAAGGCCGCGGAGCCGGCGCTCCGGGTCGGCACCCAGCTCGTCGAAGTGCCTGAGGTTGCCCGTGACGAGGCACGCGGCGCGGCCCGCGAGCGCGGTCTCGAGCACGGCGTTGTCAGCTGGGTCGCGCCTGAGGACGCTGAGGCGCCCCTTGATGCGCACCAGACCGTCGGGCTCCGTGAGGGAGACCACCAGGCCGGTGAAGGCGTAGGCGGCGTCGGGTGGGATCTGGAGCTTGGGGTAGGCGAGCGCGCGTACGAGCTCGGCGACGATCGGGGGGCTCGTGACCAGCCTGAAGGCGCCGCGCGCGGCGAGTTTCAGGCACTGGAGGGGCGGGGTAGTCCGGGCGGCGCGCTGGGCCAGCAGCGCCGAGACCAGCACGTTGGTGTCGAGGACCGCCCGGAGGAGCGACTCAGGCACCGGGGCCGCGGCGGGCCCAGGCCACGGCTTCGGTGGCGAGGTCGGCGATCTCCTCTTGGCTTAGGTCGGCGGGCGGGAGCTGCGAGGCGATGGCCTCGAGCCGCGCCTCCAGGGCGGCGGCGCGGATGGCGGCCCCGAGCTTGCTCGCGGTCCGCTCCTCGCCCAGCGTCTGCTCCAGGGCCAGGATGGCCTGGCGGGTTTCGAGCGGCAGGCCGGTGTAGAGACGCAGGGCCTCCGCTACGATGGAGCTCTGCGGGCGTCGCTCCTCCTTGGCGGCGCGCTGGGCCGCCCGGTAGATCGCGGGGTCGAGGGACGAGCTGATGGTTTTCGTGGCCATCATTAAACTTATTGAAGCGCGCCCGGATCCGCAACCGGGCGGCCGCGACGGCGCATGACGCGCCGCCGAGCAGGCCTCAAGCACGCGCCGACTGCCTCTCGGTCCGGTTCGGCGGTAGCTTCTCCGCATGCGGATCGAGGCGCAGGCGGGCAATACGTGAATCCGGTCGAGGAGGCCGTGCCGGACCGGTTCACGATGAGACGGCTCCACGTGGTGGACCCCGTCTCGCGGGCGCGCGTCGCCGCGACGCTGGCGGACGGGTTGTCGGGCGAGTCCGACGTGGCCTTTGCGTTCCTGTACGGGTCCTTCGTGGATTCGGAGGCGTTCCACGACATCGACGTCGGGGTCTATCTCCGCTCCGGGCAGTCCGGGCTTCTCTATGGCGCGCTGCTCTCCCAGCGTCTGAGCGAGCGGGTGGGCTTTCCGGTGGATGCCCGCGTCCTGAATGGGGCCCCGGTGTCTTTCCTGTACCACGTGATGCGGGGGCGGGTCGTCCTGAGCCGCGACGATGCGCTCTTGGGAGACGTGATGGAGCGCACCATGCAGCGCTATCTGGACATCGCCCCGCTGCTGCGGCGCAGCGCCAGGGAGGCGTTCGCAACGTGAGCCTGAACGCGGACCTGATCCGGACGCGGTGCGCCGAGATCGAGGAGTCGCTGGGCCGCCTGGAACGGACTGGTGTTCGAAGTCGTGGCCCGGGACCTGGGTGACCTGCGGGCGTTCGCGGGGGCGATGGCGCGGCTGCTGTAGCTCGGCACCAGAGGGCTTGCCTGGCGGACGCCAGGACCGAGTTGTAGATGCAGCCTTGACGTGGCCGGCGGTGGTGTTTACGATGTTTACGTCGTAATCATAGTGAGGGGTCCATGGCATCATCCACGGTGGCGACCCGCCTTCCGGCCGCGTTGCTGCGCGAGATCACCCGCTACGCCAAGCGGCGGCGCATGGGGCCGTCGGAGGCGCTGCGGGCGATCGTGGACGAGTGGGTCACGACGGCCAAGTACCCGGCAATAGAGTTCCGGGACGGCCCGGTGGGGAGGCGGCCGGGGATGCGGGGCGGTCCCGACGTCTGGGAACTGGTGATGGTGGCGAGAGACGTGGGGACCGATGCGGAGGCTTTGCGCGAGTATTTCGGCCCGCACCTGTCGCCCGGGGCGATCCAGCAGGCTCTGGCGTACGCGGCCGAGCATCCGGATGTGGACGCGTGGGTGGACGAGAACGAGCGGCTCGGCGAGGAGCTGGAGCGGAAGTTCCTGGCGCGGGCCCGAGCCTAGCCGTTGCGGATCCTGCTCGACGAGAACATGGATCGGCGGGTCGCGGCGGCGCTTGCCAACCGTGGGATTGATGTGGTGCACGTCCTGGACATCGGTCTTGCGGGCGCGTCGGACGTGGCCGTGTTCGACTGGGCGATCGGGCAGGACAGGGTGATTGTGACGCGCGACTACCCGGACTTCAGCCATCTCGCGAGTGTCGCCCAGCGGGTGGGGCGGTCGTTTCCGGGGGTGCTGTTAGTGTCGCGCGCGCTCAGGCCGGGAAACGTTGGAGCAATCGCCACGGGGGTCGAGCGGTTCGCGCGGGGCAGCAGGGTGCTCGCCCCCGGAACGGTGGCGTGGGTGACAGCGGGCGAGGGATAGGGGCTCGGCAACTGCGCGCCGCCGCGGCCAAGTCACGCCGCGCCGACTGCCTCGCGGCCCGATTCGGTAGTAACTTCTTCGCATGCGGATCGAGTCTGAGCGCCTGATCAAACAGGCCGATCGAGACCTAGAGAACGCCGGAAAGAACGTGGGCATCGAGGCGTTAGAGGTCGCCGGTGTGTACCTGTTCGGGTCGCTGGCCGAGGGTCGCGCGGTACCAGGGAGCGACGCCGACGTGCTGGTGCTCTTAGCGACGGGGAGGGAGCCGTGAGTCCTCGCATGCCACCGCTGACGCCGGGGCATCTGGAGCGTCTGGCCGCCGTCGCGCCGCAGGTGGCGCGGGAGGCGGGCTACCGGCTCGTGGTGCTGTTCGGGTCCGCGGCGCGGGGCGAACCCGGTCCCGACGATCTCGACCTGGGGGTCCTCGCGTCGGGTCTGCTCGACCCGATTGACGCGACCAACCGCTTCGTCGCGGCGCTCCACACGGATCGGGTGGACGTGGCCGACCTGCGGCGGGCGGACCCGGTGTTGGGGGCGGTGGTCGCGCGGGACGGCGTCGTGCTGTTCGAGGAGTCGCGGGGCGAGTTCGCGCGATTCGCCTCGCTGGCGTCGCGCCGTTATGCGGATACCAGGAAATTCCGCGAGCTCGAGCACCAGGATTTCCTCGAACGCCTGGCGCGGCTGAGGGCGGCGACGGCGTGACGGAACTCGATCGGGACGTGGTGCGGCGAAAGCTGGCGGTGATCGCCACGAACCTCGATCGGCTCGGCGGCATCGAGGGACTCACCCTGGAGCAGTATCGGGGCGACTGGATGCGCGTGAAGGCGACCGAACGTCTGTTGCAGGAGGTGGTCGAGGCGGCGGTGGACGTCAACCAGCACTTGCTGCGGGCGTTCGCGGAGGGGCCCTCTCGGGATTACCGGCAGAGCTTCGTGGACCTCGGGCGCGCGGGGGTCATCCCGCCCGCCTTGGCGGAAGACCTCGCTCCATCGGCCGGCCTGCGTCACCGGCTGGTCCACGAGTATGACGAGGTTGACGATGCGATCGTGCTGGCGTCCGTCGCGAAGGCCCGGCGGCTCTACGGCGCCTATCTGGAAGCCGTCGAGCGCCGCGTGACGCAGGGGTGACCATCCGATTGCGGATGTCCCTCGGGAGCACCTCATCGTCGCTTGACGTACGCCGCCGTCTCGGATCTCTCGCCGCAAGGTGGGGTCCGGCTCCCGACGGTCAAGCGCCGGGACGTTTACGGCAGCACCTCGACGCGGAGGTTCGGGACGGCGCGGAAGAACGCGTGCCTCGTCCGGGAACGCCGACGCACACTCGACGAGCAGCTCCGGAGTCCGCAGCTCGCGCAACCAGAACGCGACGTGCGCTGCCGTTGGTTGGTCGCGCGCGCCAAAATAGCTGGCCTCCACCAGGCGGCGGATCATCGGCCAGTCCTGGTCGCGCTGGGTCTTCTTTGCCGCGACGAGGTCAGGCAGCGCGAGCAGATCCACCTGGAGCGGCGGGTCGGCGTCCGCCGGAAGCGACAACGTCGTGCGGCGCGTCCAGAGCGCCGGGAACGCGTCCACTCCGCGCATGCGCGCC
>JAUYOW010000309.1 GCA_030697825.1 Gemmatimonadales bacterium
AGTACACGGTGAGTGCCACCGTTACCGGCGCTCCCGCCAACGGCATCCGCATCAGGCTTTACGCGATCAACCCGCTGACCAACATGCCGGTGGAGCCGGTTCTGTTCCTCGGGTACGTGGATCTCACCGACGAGGTCACGGCGCAGGCCAGCACGCTTGGTGTCCTCCTCAAGCTGGGCACCACGACGATCGCCGACTATAGCATTTCACTCACGAGAGCGACCAGCTCTTTCTCGCTGAGCGCCGACGGGTTCATCCGGAACGCCGATGCGACCGGCCGGGTCGATTTCAGTCTTCAGAACACCATCAACCTGCAGACCTTCACGGTAAGCATCGTGCACAACCTGACCGGTTCGGACGGGACGGCGATCCGGGTCGAGTTGTCCGGCAACGACGTGTCGGCGACCGTGCTTTTCCGGGTGTCGCACGGCGGCAACTCGATCGAGCTGAACGGCACTTTCTCGAGCACCGCGACATCCGAGACCGTGGACCTCGACGTCAAGTACAACGGCACGGTGGTGGCGACGATCACCGGCGACCCCGACAGCCCGACTATCACCGGGGCCAACGGGCACACGGTGACCGCACAGGAGCTCGTCGCGCTGGTGACCATATTCGAGAAAGCCGGCGACTTCATCGGGAACTTCAGCGAGGCGGTGTTCCGTCCCGCGGACATCGTGTTCCGCCCGTAGGTCCCCACTTCGTGTTGTCCCGCGACGGGCGGCCTTCGGGCCGCCCGTTGTGCTTCTCGGAGGTAGTCGGGTATCGTCCCAAGCCATGAAAAATACGATCGCGTTCCTGAGCCTCCTTGTCCTCACCGCGCCGCTCGCCGCGCAGGCCCCCGATTCCGCCCTCATCCGCCGCGCGCTGCGCCTGCACCGCGAAGTGCCGATGGTGGATGGCCACAACGACCATCCCTGGGAGATGCGTGCCCAACGGGTCATGGGGTTCGAGCACCACGACATGACGGGCTCCCTCCCCACCTTCCAGACGGACATCCCGCGCCTCCGCGCGGGGGGCGTGGGCGCGCAGTTCTGGTCCATCTTCATCTACGACACGATGATCCACTCGGGCGCCGCGCGGCTCACGATGGAGCAGATCGACATCGTGAAGCGGATGGAGGCGCGCTACCCGGACGTGTTCGCGCCGTCCCGCACCGCCGACGACATCCTGCGGGCGCACCGGCAGGGACGGATCGCGTCGCTGATGGGCATCGAGGGCGGCCACGCGATAGAGAACTCGCTCGGCGCGCTACGCCTCTTCTTCGAGCTGGGCGTCCGCTACCTGACGCTCACTTGGAACAACGATGTCCCTTGGGCCGACGCGAACATCGGCGCCCACCTCCACCACGGCCTCACGCCATTCGGATACGAGGTGGTGCGGGAGATGAACCGGCTCGGGATGCTGGTGGACATCTCGCACGGGGACGATTCGGTGATGGCGCAGGTGCTGCGCACTTCAGAGGCTCCGGCGATCTTTTCGCACTCGTCGGCTCGCGCGATAGCGGACCACCCGCGCAACGTCCCCGATTGGATCCTTGGCGCGCTGCCGAGGAACGGAGGCGTGGTGATGGTGAACTTCAACTGCGGCTTCATCGACTCCGCGATGGCGGCGCGTTCGGGCGCCCGGCGGGCGGCGCAGGCGCGGCTCCGCGCCCAATTCGCCGCGGACTCCGCCGGCTACCGCCGCGCGTTGGCGGCCTGGGACACCGCCAATCCCGAGCCGGCCGGCCGGCCGGACATCGCCGCGGTCGCCGATCACATCGACCACATCCGCCAGGTCGCCGGAATCGACAATATCGGCTACGGCAGCGACTACGACGGCATCACGTGCGTGCCGCGCGGCCTCGAGGACGTGAGCGCGTTCCCTCGACTCACCGCCGAGCTGCTCCGCCGAGGCTACAGCGACGAGGACGTGAAGAAGGTGATCGGGCTCAACTTCCTGCGCGCGATGCGCGGTGCTGAGGCGACCGCGGCCCGCCTTCAGCGCCAGCGCCCGCCGAGCACCGCGACGTTGGCGCAGTTGGACAGCGTCGGGGTAGCAAGGTGACACGCGCCGGCGGGCCGACTGGCCGGCGGGCGCACCCGCCGGGCCGCCCGTTGGCGCGCTGGTGCGTTGGCGCGCTCGCTTCGCTCGCCGCCTGCTCGGGCCGGAGCGCCCCGCCGGAATCGGCGCCGGTCCCCGCGCCGGCCACCAGCGCCCCGGCGGCTGCGCCAGCCCTCGCACCCAGCGCCTCGGCTGGCAGCTACCTTCTCCGCGCCAACATCGAGAGCCGGCAGGGGAGTGGGCAGCGCCAGGGGCAACGGCGCAGAGCTGCGGCCGGTGAGGGAACCGTGCTGCGGCTCGGGGCGACTCCCCTCGCGGCGCCGCTGGCCGGTGTCCAGGCGGTCACGCAGTTCTCCGCGAACATCGCCATCGTCGGCTATACGCGTGCGCCACGCGGCCGCACCGGCCAGGTTGCGGCCTGGTGGCCCATTCCAGGCGATAGCATCGTCATCCAGTTCCCGTCCGCGAGGGGTAACGGCTCCGTTCAGCTGCGCGGCGCGCGGCGGGGACCGGCCTTGAGCGGCGAGATCTGGTTCATCTCGGAGGCGACGGGAGCGACGTTTCAGCTGGGGACATTTGCGGCGAGCAGGACGAGGTGAGGAGGTGATGAGGTGATGAAGTGAGGACGTGATACGGTGTAAGCCCATCCGCACCGGCATCACCACATCACCACATCACTACATCACCTTCTTTCGAACCCTCAGAACGCCACCCCCGCAAACCAATTCAGATGATTCGCCGCGATCACGCCGGGAGAGTACGTCGTCTCGATCCTTCGGAACTCCAGGCCCATCAGCAGTCCGCCGCCCGGCCGCCAGTGCAGATGGCCCTCGTAAGACACGTTCTTGATGCGTCCGGTCGTGGGCAGGTCGGTGTCCTCGGGGTCGTCGAAGCCGTAACCTCCGCCGAGTTCCCAGGCGAAGGTCGGCCGGAGATTGAGCTGCACCCACCCGCCCTGGGTCCGGACCGGCACTCCCAGCGCGCCCTGGCTCTGGCCGACGCCGCCTCCACCGAGGCCGCTAAGCGCCAGGCCGTTGAAGAAAGCCTCACCGAGGATCGCGACCTTGGGCCCGAGCGCGAGGCGAAGATCCGCGGTGTAGGCTTCGCTCGTAAGAAGGGTTTCCCCCGTTGTGGCGATCCAGCCGCGATGGATGCCGAAGCCGATCTGGCTTTCGGTGTCTTCGGAGCCCCAGCCTACGTAGACGCGGCCTTCGGCCATCGGACGACCGCTCTTCTCGGCGCTGTCGGGTTGGGTGTCGAAGGCGGGCTGGGCGGAGGGCTGCATCGGCGCGAGCGCGGCGCCCTGAACGCCGAAGCGCACCCGGCTGCCGGCCTCGAACGTGAGCCGGGCCTGCGGGATCCAGAGCCAGAGGTTGCCGCTGGTCACGAATCCTGGCGTGCCGCTCGCGGCGAAGGACACGGGATTGTGCGGCGCGACGAGTGGAGACTCCTGGCCCACGAGCAGCCCGATGTGCGGCCAATCGACCTTGAGCGTAGCCGTACGCACCCGCAGGAGCGGGCGGGTACGGCCGCCTCCGCTGGGCTGCTGGCCTCCGAAGAAGTCCATCTGCAGGTCGGCGGAGAGGTCGCCGCCGAGGGCGCGGGCACCGGACATCGTGATCCCGAGACGCGTCTGGCGGATCGCCCCGCCCAGGTGGCTGTTGGGGAGGCCGGAGGTGTCCTGCGGGTTCTCGACGAACTGCGGCACGTCGGAGTTGTTGACGCGCGCGCCGTTGTGGAAGCCGTTGACGAGGATGAGTCCTGAGAGCTCGAGGCGGTTTCGGAGCCGCGACTGTACCTTGGCCTGCGCCTGCTCCTCGAGCTGACGCTGGAGCCGCTCCACCGTTTCCTCGAGCCGTTGGACGCGTTCGGCGAGGGAGTCCTGTGGCGGTGTCTCTTGTGCGATGGCGGCGCTCGCCGCCCCGAGGCCGACGAGCAGCAGCAGGCCGGCGCTCCAGCGCGTACGCATCACGTTGACCTCCATGGAATCGTGGCCGAGCTTGACGGCGCCCGAGGGGAAAGGCAGACTCGTGCGTATGAATAGCATATCACGAAGGTCCGTGCGGCGCATCACAGTCGTGGGCGCCGGCCTGGTGCTCGCCCTGGCGGCGCGACCGGCAGCCGCGCAGGTGAGCGGCCGTGTGACGGTGACCGAAGCCGGCGGGCGTACGGCGCCCGACCTCGGGGACGCGGTCATCTTCCTCGACGGGCGCGGCCCACGGGGCGCGGCACCGTCGCGGCCGGAGATCGCGCTCGACGCCCGCCAGTTCCGACCGCGGGTGTCGGTGATCCCAGTGGGGACCACGATGAACTTCCCCAACCTCGATCCGTTCAACCACAACGTCTTTTCCCTGGCCGGGGGCAGCGCATTCGACCTCGGCTTGTACGGGCGGGGCGAGTCGCGAAACCACCGCTTCAGCCGCGCGGGACTGGTTCGGATCTTCTGCAATATCCATCCGCGGATGAGCGCGTTCATCGTGGTGCGGGACAACGCGTGGTACACGCAGCCCGGCGCCGATGGCAGCTTCACCATCCCCGGTGTGCCACTCGGGACCTACACGCTCAACATCTGGCACGAGCGGGCGCCGGAGATCCGGCAGCAGATCACGGTGCCGGCGGGCGGTCTCTCGGGGCTCGAGCTCGCGATGGATGCCGGCGGGTATCGCTGGGTCCAGCACCGCAACAAGAACGGACAGGAGTACGGGAGCGGGACGACGCGTGAGCGATACTAGCACCGGCCGCGGTTTCGGCCTCACGCTCAAGATCTTCGCGGCGACCGCGCTCGTGGTCGCGGTCGTGCTCGGGCTGGCGCTGGCGCTCACGTCTCTCGGCGCGAGACGCACCGCGAACGAGGCGCTGGAGCGCAGCCTCGCCAACACCGACGAGGTGGCGCGGGCGTTCATCGAGGCGGAGAAGGCCAAGCTCGCCTCCGGCGCCGCGGCCGCGGTGCAGAACCCGAACGCCATCGCGGCGATCGTCTCCGGCGATGCGAGCACGGTGTTCGACCAGGCGCAGACCCTCCAGCAGACCATCGGCGCCGACTACACGCTAATCACCGACAACCAGGCGGTCCTCATGGCGCGCACGGACCAGCCCGGCGCTTCGGGGGACACGTTGGGCGGGGCGCTAATCGGGCAGGCGCTCGAGGGCCGGCAGGTGGCGGGGTACGTCGCGCAGACGGACCGGGCGCGGAACGTTGATCGGTTCTATCTCGCGGTCGCGACGCCGCTCCAGATCCCCGTCGGCACGGGCCCGGTCGAGGCGGTGCTCGTGGCGGCGCACCAGGTCACGGACTCCCTGGCGCAGGAGGTGAAGCGCGCCACCGGGAGCGACATCGTTTTCTATGTGATCAAGGAGGACAGCGCGGGTCACTCGCCGGCCGTCGTGGCGAGCACCCGCCCGCCGGCGGCGGAGATCGACGCCGCGATCTCGCACACCTTCACGGATTCGGCCATGCAGAGCGACAGCGTGCGGATCCGGGTCGAAGCGACGCTGGGTGGCGAGCGGCTGGTCGGCTTCAACCACTTCCTCAAGACGCCGGGCGCTTCGGAGGCGTACGGCG
>JAUYOW010000310.1 GCA_030697825.1 Gemmatimonadales bacterium
ACTACCTCCTCATCGCGCGCAACCTGGCGGGCGGCCACGGCTTCTCGCTGAACGGGCTGCCGCACGTCGCGCTCTCGCCGCTCCAGCCGCTGCTCGTGGCCGGCCTCACGCTCGCCGGCGTGCCGTTGCTGTGGGCATCGAAGCTTCTCGCCGCCGTGGCGGGAGCGCTCCTCGTCGTCCCCGTGGCGTTCCTGGCCCGCCGGTGGTACGGCGAGCGCGCCGGTCTCGCGGCCGCGCTCTTCGCGGCCGCATCGCCCGCGCTGCTCACCTTCCTGCCGTTCTTCCCCGGCGAGCGCTGGAACCTATACTTCGGCAGCGAGCCGCTCTTCCTCCTGTTAGGCGCTTCCGCGATCGTCGCGGCGATTCGCGCCACGGATGACGGCGGCTGGCGATGGTGGATGGCGCTCGGCGCGCTGGTAGCCACGAGCTACCTCGCGCGTCTCGAGGGCGCGGTGCTAGGCCTCGCACTCGCCGTCGCCACGCTGGTATCGCTCGCGACGCGCGGAAAGCCGGCGCTGCTGCCACGCGCCCTGGCGGGAGCCTTGATCGCCGCGGCCGTCGTCGCTCCCTACCTCCTCTATCTGCACGGCGCCCTCGGCCGCTGGGCCGTGTCGGGCCGAGTCCAGGCTGCCGCGGCGGTCGAGCAAGCGACTGCCGAGCCGGGCCAGGGAGGCGGGAGCGAGGCGGTGCGGGCGTTCGTCTGGGGCGGGGACCAGGAGGCGCTGTGGCGCGTGCTGTACGCTCTGGATGGGTCCGGGACCAGAATGGCGTCGCAATACTGGGGAGTGCCGCGGGAGAACTTTACCACGGTTGCGGCGGGCGAGGGCGAGGGCGAGGGGGGATCGCCGCGGCGAGCACTGACGGGGCGCAGCCAGACGATCCCCCCTCGCCCGAGCCCGAGCACGCACGCCCAGGCGAGCCCCCCTCGCCTGAGCCCGATGCGCGTAGCCTGGCGGGCGCTGCACGCGGTGTTACCCTGGTGGTTCCTGGCTCTCGCGCTCGGGTGCGTCCTGGGAAAGCGCCGGCGCGGCGACCAGGTGCTCTGGCTCGCGCCGATGCTCCTCACCGCGATCGTGCCGGCGGCGCTCGCCTATGTCGAGCCTCGCGCCCTGCTCATGCTGGTCCCGATGGCGTGCGTGCTCGGGGCCAAGACGGTCGATGGGTTGATCGAAGCCGCGGTGAAGCGATGGCCGGTTCGCTGGATCGCGCCCGTCGCCGTGGTCGCGGTGACCATCGGTCTTCTCGTGCCGACCGCGCGCGACCTCGGGCGCGCTTGGAGCGCCGCGACCCCGCTCCAGCAAGTCGCGAGAGCGCGCCGCGCAGTCGGTGAATACCTCGGCGCGCACCTCCCGCCGGATGCGGTCATCGTCAGCTGGCACCCGGCCATCGGCGTATTCTCGGGGCGGGAGTGGCGCGTGCTGCCGTACGATTCCTTCGAGCGCATCGCGGGCTACGCGCGCGCGCAACACGCCGCGGCGCTCGTCTTCTCGCGTTTCGAGCCGTCGCCGCTGCGCGAGCCGCCGCGCGCCTTCACGCTCGTGCTGCTCGATTCCGCGTCCGCGGCGGCGGGCGCGAACGTGCACCTCGAGCGGGTGGACGAGACCCCGCTGGTCTTCGTGGGCCGGCTCGCCCCGGAACCCGCGCCGTGAACGGAAAGCCGGCCTGGCCGTCCGTCGTGGTGCCGATCGTCGTAGCCGGCGCGGCCGGGTGGTCGCTGGTGCCGTTCGCGCTCTGGTGGGCCGATGCCGACCCGCGCTACTTCAGCGCGGCGTGGGACGAGTGGCTGGAGGGATCCGCCGTGGCGGCACTGCTGGCCTCCCTGGCGCTCGCACTGATGCGGCAGCGGCTAGCGCCGGCGCTGCTGGCGGTCTGGGGCAGGGTGCTGGCAGCTCCGAGGCGCACGTTCTTCGCATGGTGCGCGGGACTCCTGGCTGCGCTTTCGGTGCTGATGTGCCGGTTCGTCTTCGCCGGCAACCCGCGAAACGTGGATGGCTTCGCGCAGCTGTTCCAGGCGCGGATCTTCCTCGCGGGACGACTGTGGGTGGCGCCGCCACCGGAGATCGCGAACTTCGCCACCCTTCAGATGATCCTCGGGCCGGACCACTGGTTCGCCCAGTACCCCCCCGGCCAAGCGCTGGTCCTCGCCGCGGGTCTTCTGCTGGGCGCCTGGTGGCTGCTGAACCCGCTCATCGTGGTCGCGCTGGTGTTCGCGACCCATCGCGTGGCCGCCTGGTGCGCCGATCGGTCTTCGGCGAGGCTCGCGCTACTGCTGGCGTGCGTCTCCCCCTTCGTGATCGCGGTGGCCGGCAGCGAGATGAGCCATCTCGCCGCCGCGACCCTGGGCATGGCGGCCGCGGCTGCCGCGACGGGCCTGGGTGGTCGGCGGCCGGGCCTTGCGGCATCACTGGCCGGCGCGGCGCTCGGTGTCATGGTGGCCTTCCGTCCGCTCGATGCGGTCGCGGCCGCGGCGCCCGTCGCGCTCATCGTGCTCCTCGCCGCACCTCGTCCCTTACGCGCCTTCGCCCTCATCATAGCGAGTGGCGCGGTGGCCACGCTGCCCACCCTCTGGTACAACGCCGGCACCACGGGCTCGTGGCACCAGTTCGGCTACAGCTACCTGTGGGGCCCTCAACACTCCCTCGGATTCCATCCGGTGCCTTGGGGCGTTCCGCTCACCTTCACGAGGGCGATCGCGCTCACCGGAGTGGACCTCCACCAAGTCAACACCTACCTCTTCGACTTGCCGGTCCCGATCCTGGTGATCGTCGCGGCGGGGTTCGTCGCGGGCCGCCGAGCGGTCGGCCAGCGCGACGCGGTGCCGGTGCTCGGCGTGGCCGCGCTCTCCGGCTTGCTCTTCTTCTACTTCCATCGCGACGTCTTCTACGGGCCGCGCTTCCTCTTCAGCGCCGTGCCGTGGATCCTCGTCCTGACGGCGCGTTCGCTCGGGTTGCTCCGGCGCTCGGGGCGCCAGGTGCTGCCGGGGACGAACGCCGGACTCGTGGCGGCGTTCTTCGTGCTCGTGGCGTTCGTCGTCGGCTTCGTCCGCATCACGCCCGCGCGCCTCGCGGCGTACCGGGAGGCCACGCCGATCTTCGATCTCCATCCCGACCGCGACGCCGCACGTTCCGGGGTCGGCAACGCGGTCGTGGTCGTCCCGGACGGCTGGGGCACGCGGCTCATCGCGCGGATGTGGGCCATGGGCGTCCCGGTCCGCCGCTCCACCCGCCTCTACGCTGCGATCGATGCCTGTACGCTCGAGGGCGCACTCGATGAGGCCGAGGGCGACGCCCCACGGCGCGCGCGCCTCATCGCCACGCTCGACTCGCTCGCCGCGCTGCGCCGGCCGGGCTTTCGCGCCGGCCTGACCGAAGACCCGAACCTCCGCGTACCGTTAGGCGTTACGCTCCCGCGGTCCTGTTCGGAGGAGATCGCCTTCGACCGCCGCGGCTTCCTCCAGTTCGCGCCGTTCCTATACCTCAACACCGCCCGTCTCGACGGCGACATCGTTTGGGCGCGCGACCTGAGGGTGCGGAACGCCGCGCTCTTCGCCCGCTACGCCGGCCGCCGCTTCTACCGCTACGCCCCGCCGGCGCCCGGCGAGCGCCCGACGTTCACCCCGATCGACGCGGCGGATGGCACTGTCCGCTAGGGCCTATGCCATGGTGCTCGGCGTCGCGCTCGCGGCGTCGGTCACCAGCATCGGGAACGGCTACGTCTACGACGACGTGCCCGCGGTCCGGGATGACCCGCGAATCCGCTCGCTCGGGAACATCCCGGCGCTGCTCACGAGCCCGTACTGGCATGGCGACATCCGCGACCGCATCTACCGGCCGGCCACCACGGTCTCGTTCGCGCTGGACCGCGCGATCGGGGGCGCCTCTCCGGCGCCGTTCCACGTCACGAATGTCCTGCTCCATCTGCTGGTGACCGCGCTGGTCCTCACCCTCGCGGCCGCCTTGATGGGTCGAGGCGCCGTGGTCGCGGGCCTGTGGTTCGCGTTGCATCCGGTCCACGTCGAGGCGGTCGCCAACATCGTCGGACGTTCCGAGCTGCTGGCCGCGGCGGCGTATCTCGGCGCCGTTCTAGCCTATCGCGCCGAAGGTGCGGCCGCGCTCCGGGCCCCCGCGAGCGAGCGCCGCGCCCTGCTCGCGCTACTGGTGCTGGCCTGCGCCGCGCTGGCGTTCGGGGCCAAGGAGCACGCGCTCACGCTCCCCGCAACCTTGCTCCTCATGGATGCGTGGCAAGCCCGCGCCGACGGCGGATCGCTTCGCGCTCGAGCTACCGGCCACCTGGTGCTGTGGCTGGGCGTGGTCGCGCTCGGCGTCGGGTACCTCGGTGCGCGCGCGGCCGTCGTCGGATCCCTCGGCGCGGGAAGCCCGGCGGCGGGGTTGCAGGACCTAACCGCCGCGGGCCGCGCCATGGTCATGATGCCGGCGTTCGCCGTCTGGGCGCGGCTCCTCCTCTGGCCGCTCCACCTCTCCGCCGACTACTCGCCGGATGCCTTCGTCCCCTCCCTCATACTCACGCCGGGCCATCTGCTCGGCGCTGGGGTGGTGGTGGCGGCCGCCGCCGGAGCCTGGCTGGGGCGCCGCCGCCTGCCCGCCGTGACGTTCGGGTTGCTGCTCGTGGCCATCACGGCTTCGGTTGCCACCAACATCGCAACTCCCACCGGCGTGACGATCGCGGAGCGCGTGCTCTACCTGCCCTCGGCCGGGGCGGCGATCGTGCTGGGTGCGCTGTGGGAGCGCCTGCCGCCGGCGCCGCTCGTCTGGCCCGCGACCGCGCTCGTCCTTGCGCTCCTCGGCGCGCGCGCGGTCGCGCGCATTCCGGTCTGGCACGACGAAGACCGCTTCTTCGATGCCCTCGTCCACGACGCGCCCGACTCCTATCGCACCTTCTGGGCGAAGGGCGCCCGCGCCTTCGAGCGTCGCGACGGCAGGACCGGCGAGCAGGAGATGCTGCGTGCCATCCAGGTATACCCGGGTGATGGCGCACTCATCCAGGAACTCGGCGAGCGCTACCTGGAAGCCGGTCTCTACCTCCCCGCCGACCGCTTCCTCACCGCGGCGTATCGGGTGGACTCGCTGCGGAGCGACGCCGCGGTCCAGGCGGTGCTCGCGCGCACCAAGCTCGGCCACGCCGATTCCGCCACCGCGCTCGGCGAAGAAGCGCTGCGCCGCTTTCCCGACGTGCCGACGCTCCTCCTCGCGACCAGCGACGCCTATCTGGCACTCGGCTTGCCGATGCGCGCCCTCGCGCTGCGGCGTCGCATCACTTACGCCGCGCCGCGGAGCTGGCAGTTCCAGCACCTCGCCGCGTTCGGGGCCGCGATGGCCGGTCGGTGCGATGAGGCGCGTGCCCGGCTCGAACGCGCCGTCGCCATGGCTCCGGCCGATGAGGAGACGCCGCACCGTTTCCTCGACTCTCTGGACGGCGGCCCCACCTGCGGCGTGGCGCGCCCGTGACCGTCGCCCGCGCGTCCCTCATCTGCGCTCTCGCGGCCGCGCTCGTCTACGCGGGCGCGCTCGGCAACCGCTTCGCCCTGGACGACGGGCCGATCGTCGAGCGTAATCCCGCGGCGCACGACGTCTCCGCCGCGGTGGACGCCTTCGACCAACCCTACTGGCCGTCCGAACACCAGGCGGGCCAGTGGCGCCCGCTCGTGATCCTCTCGTTCGCGGCAGACTGGAGCCTTTCAGGAGGGAGCCCCGCGTGGCTGCACGCCGGTAACGCGCTCTGGCACGCCGCCGCCACGGCGCTCCTCGTGCCGGTGCTCACGGCGTATGTCCCGGTGACCGCGGCACTCGCCGGCGGGCTCGTCTTCGCGGTCCATCCCGTGCACGTCGAAGCCGTCGCCAACCTGGCGGGGCGCGCCGAGCTGATGACGTGCTTCTTCCTGCTCGCCGCGATCCTGCTCGCGCGCACGGTGCGGCGGGGACGAGCGGCGGGATGCCGGACCTGGAGCGTCGAACTGTTGATGCTCGCTGCCGTGGGCCTGGCTCTGCTCAGCAAGGAACACGCGGCCGTCGCGCTCGCTCTCCTGGTACTCGACGATGCGGCGACGCGGCGCGTCATCCCGGCCGGTCTGCCGTGGCGGGACTACGCCGCGGTCGCAGCCGTAACGGCCTCCTGGCTCGTGATCCGGCGCCACGTAGAGGGAGGGCTCTCCTTCCAGGCCGTCGCGCCGACCTTCTTCCATCTGGGCGGCTGGGGTCGCATCGCCACGATGTTGCCGGTTGTTTTCGTGATGTTGCGGCTGCTGGTGTGGCCGTTCGACCTCTCGCCCGACTACCACCCTCGCGTCGTCGAGCGGTTGGAGACCTTCAACGTGACCGGCGTGGCCGGGCTCCTCGTCCTTCTCGCGCTGGTAGCGCTCGCCTTCGCAACGTGGCGAAGCAAGCGCGCGGTTTCCGCAGGCCTCTTCATCATCGGGATCGCGTGGCTACCGACCGCGAACCTGCTCTTTCCGACCGGCATCGTGATCGCCGAACGGACGCTCTACCTCGCGTCCGTCGGGGTGGCGCTGATCGCGGCGGCGGGCGCCGAGGCGTTCGCCATCCACCAGGGAGAGCGGCCGGCGATCCTGGCGTCCGTCCTCGCCTGCGTGCCGCTCGCGCTGACGACCGTCACCGCCGTCCCTGCCTGGAAGGACAACCGCGCCATGGTGATGACCGCGCTCGACCATCACCCCGAGTCGTACCGCGTGCACACGTCGGCCGCCCGGGTCTACCGGCGCATGGGCCTCCCCGAGGCGGCGATGCGCGAGTACCTCGTCGCCGACGAGCTATACCCGCTCGACCACTACCTCTTGGCGGAGATCGGAGCCCTCGCGCTCGACGACAACGACCCCACTCTAGCCCTCGCATATCTGCGACGCGCCGAAGGTCTCGACACCAACAACACACTCACGCAACAGCTCTTCGCGCACGCCCTCCTTCGGCTGGATTCGGCGGCCGCCGCGCTTGGGCACGCCCGGATCTCGGTGGCCACCGGTCCGACTCGGGCTGCCGCCGCGAGGGTGCTGGCCGCGAGCTTTGTCGCGCTGGGACAACGAGATAGCGCGCTGGCAGTCTGGCCGGCTTTCGGCGCGCGAGGAGGGAGGAGTTTCGAGCGCTGGCTCTATCAGGCTTCGACCTACGCGGCGGTTGGGATGCCCGACAGCGCCCGGCTGGCCTTCGATTCCGCGATGGTCAGGGCGCCAACCGACTCCATTGCCCGCCTTCAGATTCAGGAGGCAAGGCGGATCCTCAGGGCAGCTGGAGCGAGGCCCGTCTTGCGTTGAGCGGGACCGGTTGCAGAAAGCCAGAGCACGCTGATCCCGGTTGGGTATGCGGCGGCGGGCGTCCGGACGGTATGTCGTTGGCGGGCAACGTGTTCTCCTGAGATCAAAGGCGCTGGCACGCGCATTGCTGGTCAGAGCATCGGAGTGGCGCCTGCAACAGCTTCACCATTTCACGTTTCAGCCAGGGAGGCACCTAGTGCGGAACCCGAGAGGCTTCACGCTCATCGAACTTCTTATCGTCGTGGTGATCATCGGCATTCTGGCCGCCATCGCGATCCCGAAGTTCGCGAACACGAAGGAAAAGGCGTATGTAGCCGCGATGAAGTCCGACCTTCGGAACGTCGTCACGGCGGAAGAGTCGTACTTCGCTGACTAT
>JAUYOW010000311.1 GCA_030697825.1 Gemmatimonadales bacterium
GGGGGGCCGCGGGTGTCCGCGGCCCCTTGGCGCGGTCCGCCGCCGCTACGGCGACCGGCGTCGCTGGCCCCGCGTGGGCGGCGGCGGCTCGTGGGTCGCGCGGTCCACCGGATGCTCCCGCAGCATGCGCAGGGCTTCCGCTACCGCGCGCTCCAGCTGCGGGTCGTGGCCGGCGATCACGTCCCTCGGCCAGTTTTCCACGTCCACGTCGGGGGCGACGCCCTCGTTCTCCACCGCCCACCGGTTATCGCGCGCGAAGAAACCGCCGCGGGGCGCGATCATGGACCCGCCGTCGATGAAGGGCGGCGTGTCGGCCGTGTGCACCAGCCCACCCCAGGTGCGCTTGCCGACGAGCTGCCCGATGCGCCGGTAGCGGAACATGTACGGCATCAGGTCGCCGCCCGAGCCGGCCATTTCGTTGATGATCATGACCTTCGGGCCCCAGATGCCGGCCGCGGGACTGGTGAACGGGTAGCGGTCGCCTGCCACGTTGTTGAAGTAGCCGTCGAAGTCGCGCTGCAGCACGTCCACGATGTAATCGGCCGCTGATCCACCGCCGTTGAAGCGCTCGTCGATGATGGCGCCCTGGCGATCCTGCTGGGCGAAGTAGTAGCGGTTGAAGCTCGTGTAGCCGGACCGGCCGGTGTTCGGCACATACACGTATGCGAGCTGACCGTGCGAGAGCGAGTCCACGAGGCGGCGGTTGCTCTCCACCCACGCGCGCGTCCTCAGCCCCTGCTCGTTCGCGACCGGCACCACGGTCACGCGGCGCGCACCCTCCATGGCGGGACGGGCGTTCACGGTGAGCACGGTCTGGCGGTCGGCCGTCCCGTCGAGGAGACGGTAGATGTTGTCCGGCGCACGGAGCTCGACGCCATTGACCGCAAGGACGTAGTCGCCCACGTGGACGTCCACGCCCGGTGAGGCGAGGGGGGCGCGCAGGTCCGGGTTCCAGCTCTCGGCGTCGTAGATCCGGGTGATCCGGTAGCGGTCGCCGTCAATGGAGAAGTCGGCGCCGAGGAGCCCCGTCGTCGTCTGCGGCACCTCGGGCATGTCGCCGCCGCGCACGTACGAGTGTCCGATCGCGATCTCGGCGCCCATGTTGTCCAGCAGGTAGTTGAGGTCGGCGCGGTGCATCACGAAGGGGAGGAACTGGCCGTACATCTGCCGGTCCCGCGCCCAGTCGGTGCCGTGCATGTTCGGCACGTAGAGGTAGTCGCGCTCGTTGCGCCATCCCTCGTTGAAGATCTGCTGGAACTCCGCCCTGGGGTCGAGATACATCCGCAGCGTCACGTCCAGCCGGCCCTGGCCGGCCGTCGGTGGAGTGCGGTCGGCGTCCACGAGGTACAGGCCGGGACCGGTCGCGCCACCCGCGGGGCGCGGCGCAGCGGCGCCGCCGCCACCGCCGGCCGTGCGGTAGAGCAGTTTGTGCCCATCCGCGCTCACGGCATAGTCCGCCACGCCGCTGACGAATGGCGCGGCCCTGCGCTCGCTCAACTGGTAGCGATGGAGAACCTGGCCGGCGCCGCCGTCACCCCCGCCACCCGGCCCGCCGGCCGCAGCCTCGAGATAGTAGACCGTGCCCGCCGCGCCGGCGCGCAACCGCGAGTACGGCCGCACCGGCACGCCCGGCACCGAGATGATCCGCTGCTGGAGCCCGTCGAAATCGATCTGCACCGTGACCGGCGCCGCTGCGCCGCGACCGCCCGCGCCGGCACCCGGAGCGGCCGCGCCTAACACGCCGGAGCTATCGGCCGGCGCGCCGCCACGCCTACCGCCACCTCCACCACCGGTCGCGCTGCCCACGCCGAGGTCCTCGTCGCTCTCCGCCAGCAGCGGCGAGGGGTCGCCGCTCTTCAGCACGGTGAAGTAGAGCCCGAAGTTCTCCTCGCGGTCGTACGACGTCATGTCCAGCCACTGGGAGCGGAGGCCGAAGTCGGTGGACGCGAGGAACCAGAGGTACTTGCCGCCCGCGTCCCAGACCGGCCACACCGCGTCGGCGAGCCCGTCGGTCACCTGCCGTGTCTCGCCCGTCTCGGCGTTGGCGACGAAGATCGCGTGATACAGGGACCGGAGCCGGCTCGAGTACGCGATCCACCGCGCGTCGGGGCTCCACGTCGGGTTGAGCGTCCGCTCCGGCACCATCCACGGGTCGTTCCCCACGGTCCGTGCCTGGCCGGTCGCGACGTCCAGCACCCACACGTTGAGCCGCGTGTCGGTGAATAGCAGCTTCCGCGAATCGGGCGACCACGACGGCGTGTAGTAGTGCGCCGGGTTCGGGAGCGTGATCTCTCGCGGCGGCGTGATGCCGTCCTGCGACTCGATCACCAGCTGGTACTCGCCCGAACGGTCGCTGAAGTACGACACCCACCGGCCGTCCGGCGACCACGCCGGGTCGCGCTCGGCCGAGCCGCTCGAGTTCGTGAGGTCACGGATGTCGCCTTTCTCGGCAGGGATCGTGAAGATCTCGCCGCGCGCTTCGACGACGGCTCGCCGGCCCGTCGGCGACAGGGCGATGTTGGTCATCCGTGCCGTGACGTCCTCCCAGTGGGGCATCATCCAGGGAAAGTCGCCGGCGGCGGTGATCGGCACGACGTGCTCGCGGCCGCTCCGCGGGTCCAGCTCGTGGATGTCACCCGCCTGCTCAAACACCACGGCGCCGGCCCCAGCATCGATCGCCTTGACGTCGAAATCGGTGAACCGCGTCACCTGCGAGAGCTGCCGCGTCCCCGGGTCGTAGGCCCACACATTCGCCACGCCGTCGCGGTCGGAGAGGAAGTAGACGGCGTCGCCGACCCACACCGGGTCGGTGTCCTTGGAATCGGTCCACGGCGGCGACTCGAGGTCGTACCCCTGGAGATTGACGATCCAGATCGGTCGGTTCTGGCCGCCGCGGTAGTTGCGGCGCTCCTCGTCCCACGAGGTGTTCATCCGATAGGCGATGCGGCGGCCGTCGGCGGAGATCTTGCCCTGATAGCCGCGGGGCAGCGGCAGCGGCTCCTCGACCCCGCCGCCCGCCGGGACGGTCCAGAAGCGCGCGGTCGCGGTCGGCGACCACGAGGCGCGCGGCGACGAGTAGAGGACCGACCGGCCGTCGGGGATCCAGCCCGTCACGAGGTCGGCCGCCGGGTGCCACGTCAGGCGCCGCGGTTCGCCGCCCTCGGCCGGGACGACATAGACGTCGGTGTTGCCACCATACTCGCCGCTGAACGCGATCAGCCTCCCATCGGGCGAGAACTTCGGATTCGAGGTCTGGCCCTGGAAGCTCGTGAGGCGGCGCGCCGCGCCACCCGCGCGCTCCACGATCCAGATGTTGTTGGCGTACGCGAACGCGATCTGGGACGAGCTCACGGTCGGCGTGCGGAGCAGACGGGTCTGCGCGCACAGCGGCCCGGAGGCGAACGCGGTCGCGATGGCGGTGAGCGCGAGGAGCCCGAAGCGGGCGCGGAAACGATTCATGGTCGCACCAGGTCTATGGTTAGTGGTCAGCAGGTCAGCCGGCGAGCCAAAACTGCGCGCCGGAGGGCTGTCGCACAAGCCGAGGCACGGGCTACTCGCAAGTCGATCGGATACTGCACCCGCAAGTCTTGACACCGCCGCGGCCGGGGAACAGCTTCAGTTCGACGGCCCCCGGCGCTCCCGCGCCAAACATGCAATTCCTCCACGAGCCGACTCGAAGTCCCCCCGCGTCTCGGCTCAGAACGGAAGATCTGGGCGGAGGCGGCCACGGATCACGGACTCGAGGTGCTGAAAACGCGCTGAGGAGATCGCCGCGATGGTGATGCGCACGAACGCCGGGCGAGGGTCCGGTAGGCCATGTCCAGAGGTTCTTCCTGCCGTTTCAGGACACCTTTCTCCCAACCTGGTCACTCTGGGCGGTCGGCTTCACCATTCCGTTCGTAGAACTCGCCGGCGGAGCCCTCGTCCTGCTCGGGTGGCTCCGTTCGGTGGGATATGGCGCGCTGGGCGCGGTCCTGGTGGTCGTCACCTTCGGGCACCTGTTGCACGAGCCCCTGTATCCATTCCATGAGCACGTGATTCCCCGCCTCGCTCTGCTATTGCTCCTGTTGCTCATGCCGCCCGAGGCGGATCGTTTCTCGCTCGACGAGCTTCAGCAACGGATGCGCGCTCGGAACTGACGGCTCGACGCCCGAACGCCGTCCAGCCAGCGCTTGAGGCTCGAGGAAACGCCGCCCGCTCTACTCATCGAGGGCGGTCAGGGAGACCAGTGCCTGGCCATCGTGCTGGTAGCGAACGCTCACCCGCCACGGCTGGCAGCAGACCTGGCAATCCTCCACGTATTCCTGCGCGGGGCCGCCGCCGGGGTCCAAGGCGATGTCCACGGCCTCCCCGCAATACGGGCAGGAGACGATGGCGTCCGTGTCCGCGGAGTCATCGCCGGACGGGAAGTCCGGTTCGAATTCGTCGTCGTCAGGCAGGCGCATGGGCGGCTCGTGAGCGCGTTGGTTCCCGTAATACGGCGGGGGGCGCCGGGAGTTCCAGGCGCGGCGGGGATGTGGTGAGAGTCTCCGGCGCCTCTCCTGCGGCCTTGCGCGCGCGGGTGGGAGGCGGCATGCTAGCGGTCGGGACCGCTGACCACGGAGGCGCCCATGGCACTCGCCGACCCGCTGACCACCATCCGCACCAGCCCGGGACCCAAACCCCGGGACGACGAACTGGACCTCTTCGGACTGACTCACCCCGGCAAGGTCCGGCGCGAGAACCAGGACCACTTCCTCCTCGGCACCATACATCAGCAGGTGGTCGTCCATGCGACGAGTCTGCCCGACGCGGAGCGCCTGCCGCTGCGGGGCGAGCGGCTCGGGACCATCCTGCTGGTGGCAGACGGAGTGGGGGGAGGCAGGGCGGGCCGCGACGCGAGCCGGCTCGCGGTGGAGACGATCACGCGTTACGTGACCACCGCGATGCGCTGCTACCACGTTTCCGGCCGCGCCGCGGAGAAGGAGTTCTACGAGGCGCTCCGGACCGCGGCGCTCGAGGCTCACGCCGCGGTGCTGGCCGAGGCGGCCGGGCGCCCCGAAGCCAAAGGAATGGCGACGACGCTGACGGTCGCGCTGGGGGTGTGGCCCTGGATGTACGTGGTGCAGGTCGGCGACAGCCGCTGCTACTACTACCTGGACGGCGTGCTGCGGCAGGTCACGCGCGACCAGACGCTGGCGCAGAACCTGGCGGACCAGGGGGTGCTGCCCGCCGACCGGGTGGCGTTCTCTCCGCTCAGCAACGTGCTCGCCAGCGCTATCGGCGGCGGCGAGGGGGCGGCGCCGGAGGTGACGCGCTTCGACCTGACGAACCGCGGGTGCGTCATCCTGCTGTGCAGCGACGGGCTCACGAAACACGTGACCGACCCTGAGATCGCTACGCAGATCGGTGCCATGGAATCGTCGGAACAGCTGTGCCGGACGCTGGTGGACCTGGCGCTGGAGCGCGGCGGGAGCGACAACATCACGGTACTGGCGGGGACGGCGCGGGTGAAGCCGGGTCGGGCGCCCACACCTAGCCCGACCGCACGCCCAAGTCTTGACGGGGAGGCGCTCAGGCCTTAGAGAGGGCCATGCCGATTGCTGCGAATCACTTGACCGGTGCCCCGGGCGCGTCCGGCGAGACCACGGTCTTCTCGCTCAACTTCCATCGGAAAGACAAGGTCACCCACCCGTTCGCGCTCGCCGATCTGGAGCGGGAGCTGGCCGATCCCGACGTCTTCTCGTGGATCGATTTCCAGGGCCCCGGCATCGGCGCCCTGAACGACGTGCTGCGCCGGCTCGGGATCGACCTGGTGCTGGTGAGCCACTTCGACGAGCCGGAGATCCTGCCCCGCATCGTGGAACGGCGGGACTCCCTCGCGTTCTACCTGTACGAGGTCGAGGACCCGGAGCTGCACCTCGACACGTCGCACGGCCTGCGCGACCTCCAGGTCGAGCGGATGATCCTCATCGTGGGCGACGACTTCGTCCTCACGTACCACCGCACCGACCTCGACGTGGTCAACATGGTCAAGGACCAGTGCGCCGAGAGCTTCCGGCTGTGGGGGAAGACGCAGGGGTTCATCGCGTTCCTGTTCCTGCAGCGCTGCCTCTACGACTACGCGCACTTGAACCTCGCCAACGACAACTTCCTCGACCAGCTCGAGGAGGAAGTGCTCGGTGGCGACGTGAAGAAGCTCGCCAAGGACATCTCCGCCGCCGGCGCCAACATCCTTACGCTGAAGAAGCTCGCGGCGAGCCTCCACATCGTGCTCATGCTCCTGGCCACCAAGCGGAGCATCTTCGTGAGCGAGGAGTCGCGCCTCTTCTACCAGGAGATGAACCAGAACGCGGTGGCGGTGCGCGCGGCGATCGACTCCTCTCGAGACCTGTTGGACGGAGTGGTGGGCGCGGTACAGGCCAGGGCCGCGCAGCGCACCGGCGACATCGCGCGGGTCCTGACGGTCGTCTCGACGATCATCCTGCCACTGACCCTGGTAGCCGGCATCTAC
>JAUYOW010000312.1 GCA_030697825.1 Gemmatimonadales bacterium
GTTCTTCAGAACGCGCCCTCGCCGAGCGCGTCCTTCAGGACGCTGACCGGCTGCCGGCGCACGGCAGGCCTAGCCCCTCGCCTGGCTGCGCTCCGAGTTCCGCACCATCACGTACGCGATGAGCGCGAACGCGAAGAACACCAGCAGCATCCAGGTGATGCTCTGCGCTGTACCGATGATGGCGCGGTAGATCTCGAGCACCCACCGGTCAGCGTTCAGGACCAGCGGCGGCTGGTCCTTCGGCGGGTTGAGGTACTTCTCGAGGTTCCAGACCTGCACGCCGCCGGAGACGCCCACCACGACGATCGCGAGAGTGATGTAGCGCACCCAGGCCTCGCCCAGCGCCTCGGCCACGACGCGATTCATGATCTGCCGCACCGGGCTCCGGAACAGGAACGCTATCAGGAGCGCGACGGAGAGCGAGATGACGAACGTGGCGGCAAGGAGGGTTATGATCACGGCGGGCCTCGACGAGAAGGACCGGGCCAAGATACGGCTCCGATCCGGTCGCGAAAAGAAAGGGCGTCCGCTCCCGATTCCGGATCAGCCCGCTTCGCGGGCGCCGGCCGTCAGGCTTTCCCTTTGAGCCGGCTGATATCGCGGCGCTCCTTCCTGGACGGCTTCCCTTGGCCGTGGGAGAAGGCCTGCTGGGCTATCCGGTGCTGCTCGGCCAACCGCAGGCGGCGGGCCCTGCCGGCCGGATCCTCCTCGTAGAGCGCTGCGGCAAGAGCGGCGGACCCGCGCCGCGCCGAGAGCGCAAGGACCGTGATCAGGTGCTCGTAGGGGCCGAGCCGCAGACGGATCACGTCGCCGGGGCGAACCGCCTTGGCGGGCTTCGCCTTGGCCCCATTCACCTCGACTCTGCCGCCCCCGAGAGCCAGGGCGGCGAGGGCGCGCGTCTTGAAGAAGCGCGCCGCCCACAGCCACTTGTCCACGCGGACTGCTTCCTGCTCATCCACCAGCCAGCTCCATGCGCATGCGCACGATGGGCAGCACCTCCGCGCCCGGCAAGAGCGGGATG
Source organism: Gemmatimonadales bacterium (assembly GCA_030697825.1). Classification (NCBI taxonomy): domain Bacteria; kingdom Pseudomonadati; phylum Gemmatimonadota; class Gemmatimonadia; order Gemmatimonadales; species Gemmatimonadales bacterium. Next base: position 1,022 of record JAUYOW010000312.1, read on the forward strand.
AGCGCCCGGATCGTGGGGAGGTCGGCGAGGGTGGCGAGGCGGGGTTGGGCCATCGTCAGAGTATGCTGCGTCATGCGCGGTTTCGCACCGTGGCGACGCGTGCGCGATCCTGCCCGACCGCGCTCAGCCCTGTGGCTTGGGGTCCAGCTTCAGCGACGCCGAATTGATGCAGTACCGGAGGCCGGTGGGACGCGGGCCGTCCGGGAAGACGTGGCCCAGGTGCGCGCCGCAGCGCGCGCAGTGGACTTCGGCGCGGACCATCCCGTGGCTGGCATCGCGCTGCTCCTCCACGCTCGCCTCGCCGGCCGGCGCGCTGAAGCTCGGCCAGCCGGTGCCGGAGTCGAACTTCGTCCCCGAAGCGAATAGCTCGGCGCCGCAGCAGACGCAGCGATAGGTGCCCGCGTCGTGACAGTCCCAGTACGCGCCGGCGAAGGCAGGCTCGGTGCCCTGCTGGCGCGCCACCCGGAACTGCTCGGGCGTCAACTGGGCCCGCCACTCGGCGTCGGTCTTCTGGATCTTGTCGGTCATGGTCTCACGGCCGTGCGAACCGGCATCACGGTACGTACCCCATCTTGCGGAATCCTTCGTAGCCTCGCCGGGTGAGGTCGGCCAGCTCCTTGAACAGCACGGCGTCGGGAGCGGTGAAGTTGAAGCACGCCTTGCCCTGCATCCGGGCCTTCAAGGCCGGCGAGATGCTGCCCTGCAGCATGTACACCGGCATCAGATGGTAGCTCACGTAGTTCTTCTTCACCGCGGCCGCGGCGAACATCAACCCGCCCGGGTACGTCTTCGTTGGATTGCCGAGGAGCGTGAGTCCATAGGAAGCCGATCTGGATACGGTGAGCTTCTTCCCGTATGGGCTCAGGATCTTCTCGAGTCCGGCCAGGGTGGCGCCGAAGTCCTTGGTAGTGCGTTTCGCCGCCGGCTTGCGCGCGCGGGTCGCCATGTGACCACTCCACGGGTGAGAACGACTCCGCGACGTTACACCGCGCCGGCGCCGGCGGTCAAGCGGAGGGCGCCGTCCTGCGCCGGGCTCGATGACCTCGCGCGACCCCGTCGCGACGCCACCCGCGGCTAGTCTTTCCAGTTCCACCACTTGAGCTTCTGGGCGTTAGGCCGAGGCGTGCCCGCGAAGTACACCGCGCAGCGGAACACGTATAGCAGGCAACGGTCCTGGTGGACGCCCCGCTGGAGGCAAATGCGATCGTACATCTCCTCGGGGTCCCGCCCCTTCAGGTCCGCGACGCACCCGATGCCCAGGTCTTGCAGGTCCTGGGCGATGCTGGGGCCGACGCCCGGGATGGACTGGAGGTCGTCAGGTGGCGCGCGACGCGCTTTCCTGCCTGGTGTCCCAGGGGCCGGGCGTGATGGGGAAACAGTCATGCCCCGAATAACCACCGAAGGTCAGCTTCCGTCAAGCCTCTTGAGTGGGGGTGTCGCACGATTTCGCGCCGGAATGCAGTGGTTCTGCCTAACAGGTTATGGGCGCTGACGGGCCTCGTCCGAAGGGACTACTTCCGCTCGCATTGACTCGGCGGCCGCGCCGAGCGCATGGGGTAGCTGCTCAGGGCACCCGCTCCCGGTCGGGCCCGTCGTCAATCTCGAGCTGCTTGGGCGCGACCACGTCGAAGTAGATCACCTGGTTGGTCTCTCCGGGCGCCGAGGCCGATGGGACGAGCAGCGCGGTGTACCCCTCTGAGCGCGCCCAGTCCGCGAGGCGGCGGCAGTGCTCGAGCGCCTCATCTCCATCGGCCGTGAGCAACGCGGGCTCGTCCTTGACGCCGGCGCCCAGCGCCGCCCGGCGAAGCGACCTCCGGTCGGTGAGGTTCAGCACTGGAGCCAGCGTGACGTCAATCGAAACCAGCTCCCGCGGGCCGAGCGCCCTACCGTAGCGCAAACGCGCGCGCGCCAGCTCGGCCAGAGCGCCGGCGCGGGTGAGCGCGGTGTAGAGACAAGCGTACTCGCCGCGCCGGTTCCAGCGGCCTTCCGCGTGCTTCCAGAGCTTGCCCAGGTGCAGCGGGACGGCGCCGGCGCGGACGTGCCGCCAGACGCGGCCCGCGAAACGCGTCAGGCGAAGGCTCCGCTCTCGGCGCTGGCGAGCAGACTGATGACGTCGGCGACGTCTCCGGCGACGATGGCGCGGAGCGGGGAGCGGCGGCGTAGAGCCGGCAAGGGCTGGTGCAGCCATTCCTGCATGCCCGTTCGGTCACGCCCGAAGGCAGCGTCGAGCGCCTGCGCCAGCTCCAGCATCTGCTCGGCCGCCATCACGTGCCGCGGGCTGGGCCGGTTCCTGGCCTCGCGCCAACGGGCGATCGAGCGGCTGGAGACGCCGAT
>JAUYOW010000313.1 GCA_030697825.1 Gemmatimonadales bacterium
CTGGCGAAGGTCCCGCCGGAAGCGTTGAAGTGGCGCCCCGCGCCGGGCAAGTGGTCGGTGCACGAAGTCATCTGCCACTGCGCGGACAGCGAGACGGTGTCATCCACGCGCATCAGGTTCCTGGTGGGTGCGGACAACCCCACGATCCTCGGCTACGACCAGGACCGCTGGGCGACGACGTTCGACTACCACTCCCTGCCGCTCGACCTGTCCCTGGCGCAGATCGAGTCGGTGCGCGCCTGGACCGCGGCGCTGATAAGGCGCCTGCCAGAGTCGGCCTGGTCGCGCGAGGGGACGCACTCCGAGTCGGGCCGCTACACGGCGGCGCGGTGGCTGGAGCTGTACGCGGAGCACTTGGAGGTGCACGCGCGGCAGATCGGGCGGAACGTGGAAGCGTGGATGGCCGCGCGGGCGTAGGCTTCCCTCTTGGGGTCGGTCCATCGGTGGTTCTTGACAAGGAACTCAGATTGGTATCTATTTGGTGAGTGACAAAACGCTCACCAAGTGAGAATCCTTTCCGCATCGGCGGCGTAGTTGCTGGTCCCTTCTTTACCGACCGCGACGATGAGCGGCGCCGCATCCGCCGGGCCCTCATCGAGCCGCAGTCGCATCTCCTTATCTACGGTCCGCGGCGGATGGGCAAGACCTCGACTCTGGTGGTCGTGCGGGAGGAGTTGACGCGCGAGGGGCGTCACGTCATGCTCGCGGACCTCTCCACGGCTTCCACCGTCGCCGACATCACGACCCGGCTACTACAGGCGGCCAGCCGTGAGCTGGGCCGCCGCTGGCCGGACTTCCTGGCGTCTCTGGTGCAGCGGGTAGGCGTCAGGCTGGGTCTTGAAGCCGATCCGGGGACTGGTCTCATTCTCCCGTCCCTTGACGTCAGCCTGCGCCAGGCGCCGCTCGAGGAGCAACGGGCCACACTGGCGGGCGCGCTCGACGCAATCGAGCAGGTCGCGGCGGCCAAGCGGGCGCATGTCGGCGTCATCCTGGACGAGTTTCAGGAGATCCACCGCTTTGGCGGTGAGGCTGCCGAGGCTCACCTGAGAGGAGTGATCCAGCACCACCGGCGGGTGAGCTATGTGCTGGCGGGCTCCGACGAGCGCCTCATCCAGGCGATGACAGGCCGAGGGCGTCCATTCTACAAGCTACTGGAGCCGCTGCAGTTTGGAGCGATGGCCCCGGCGCATCTGGCGGGGTGGATTGACTTGCGGCTGCGTGGGGCCGGTGTCCGGAGCAATGGGGTCGGCGAGGCGGTGGTTGCCGTCGCTGGGCCGCGCACGCGCGACGTCGTGCAGCTCGCGCGCGCGGTGTTCGACGCGGGGCGCACTGGCGGGATGGCGGACGGGGCCACGTTGGAGGAGGCCTTCCGAGGCGTGGTGGTTGCCGAGGAGGCGCCGTTGCGTGCTCTCTGGGAGGGCTTGACGCCGCTCCAGCAGAACGTGCTGCGCGCCTTGGCGGTGAGGGCGGCGGGGCTGACCACGGCGGCGACTCGGCGTGGGTTCTCGCTCGGCGCCCAGGGTGCCGCGACCAAGGCGGCCCAGACCCTGGTCGCACGCGATCTCCTGGTCAAAGACGACACGGGCTATCGCTTCGACAATCCGTTCATGCGCGGCTGGGTGATCTTGTACGCGCTGCCCGACGTGGGGCGGACGCTGCCAGTGATGCACCTGCCGTGACGGTGTTGCGTGCGGGCCTGGTGATTGGACGTGGCCGTTTCAGTCCACGCCCGCGCGCGAGCGGGCGACTGCCGCAAAGTGATGCACTCACCAGAGAGGTATCGGCACATGATCGCACGTTCACTCGGCGCGTCCTCCTCGCCGGACTCGCTCGGCGCCGTCGAGGAGAAGCTCCAGCGCCCGTGCGGCACGCAGGGGCGGACCGTCCGGCCGATACCGCCTCGGCTGCGCTGCCGTCCCGTCGAAGTGCGCTTCCGTCTCCACGTAGTCGGCATCCACCAGCGCCGAGAATAGCATGCGAATGTCCAGCATGGACGCAACGGACGGACTGCCGGCTCTGTAGACGGACCCCCTCAGTTCCTCCGGGATGGTCAGCCCATCCGCGCGGAGGCGTTCAACGAGGACCGACAGATCCGACTCCGTGACATTCCGCGGCGGATTCTGCAGTACGCTCCTCAGTTCGGCGGTGAGCCCGGGGCCAGCGTGGTCCATTCCGATGTGGTGGCCGAGGACCGCCACTGAGACGGCGGTGCCATTGGTGCCGTAGCGCTTTCGGGCGAGAACGGCTCCCGGGGTCCAGTGATCCAGGCCCCGTTCCTCTCCACGCAATCGCGCCAGAAAGCGCTCGCTGTACTTGCCAAGGTCATGCATCAGTCCAGCGACCCGTGCTTCATCGGCGGCACCGAATGCCGTGGCATAGAGGGCAGCTCGGTCTGACACCAGCTGCAAGTGCTCGCGGAGCGGCTCTGGAACTCCGCGGCCGTGGTCATTGGCGCTGTGAGCGAGGTATCCCAGGTAATCCCAGGTCGTTCGTCACTAGCCTCGTGGCCTCTCCCGATACTTGTCGTCCGGCACCGGCACCGGCGGCTCCAAGGTGCCTTGCAACTCCTCCAGTGCCACCCACCGGTCCACCACCCCCAACTCCTGCATTGGCCGCCTCGCCGCCCGATCCACCGTGCAGAACCGCTCGCCCCGCGCCAGCACCAACGCCAGCGACTCCAAACTCTCGGCGGAGTTGCCCCCGCCGCCCGCCTCCCAGGTCGTCACCCGCCAGTCAGTCCGCACCGCGCACTCTGGAAGTCTGGTCATGGTCGTCCAGGAGCAGAATCCGCTCCGCCACGACCGCCGCGCGCGGCGGCGCCCGACCTCGGCGCTGGTCCCGGCTCGTCAGAGGGCGGCAATCTGAACGGCTTCCCCGCGGGCCCCACGACCGGCAACCCCCGCGCCACCCGCGACCTCGCGAGCTGCACCGCCAGCTCACCAAGCTCCTCGATTACCTCCAGCTTACTTCGAAACGGCAGCTTGAGGAACGCACGGTGTTGAGCGCGACGGCTGCCGTCCCAGGTGCAGAGGCTCCAGTCGATCTCTGGTTGGTCCGCCCTAGCCTTCATTGTACTCTCCCGCCGGGTCGCCATGCAGCAGCCGCAGCTCCGCAATGTCGGCGCGATCGATGGCTCGACCGGCCTCCGCCTTCATGCGCAACAAGGCGGGTAATCGTACGATACGAACGGCGACCGCTGGGGCCAGCTCCTCCACGAGCGCGAGCCGGTATTCCTCGCCGAAGTCGAAGGGTTCCGTGACGAAGATGTCCACCGGCGTCTCTCGATGCGCGTCTGCGTCGAAGCTGAGGACCTGCATCTGTTTCTCGGCGATCCAGCGCGCTCGCTGCGCCGGGTCGCTGAACTGCTCGGCCGTGACGGGCACCCGTGGCCGATAGCCGAGCGAGGCCAACGCCCGGAACGTGGCCCGCACGTGCTCCGGCGTGAGCTCGATCACGAGGTCAACGTCCTGCGTGAACCGCCCGTACCCGTGCGCGTTCACCGCCAGTCCGCCCACCACGATGAACGGCACACCCTCGCTGTTGAAAGCTCTCACCAGGGCTTCGAGACTCGCGACCCTCACCTGGGCACCTCCGGAAACGCCAGCCAGCGCTCCCGTACGAGCCGGGCAGCGCCAAGAGTCGTATCACCCATCGCCGACTTCCCTCCAGACAGCTTCGAGAGCGAGATGGCGGGTCCACTGCTCCACGTACGAACGGTCGTACCCGCCGGCGGCCAGGTTGCGAACGTCGCGGAGCTGCACCTCCGACCGGGACTCCCGCGCCCACTCGAGTTTCGACCGCGTCAGGTCCACCTTGGTGACGGTCTCAAGGTGCACCAGATTGAAGAACGACTCCGCGGCGATCGCGCCGGTCAGATCCTCGGAGATGTAGTAGTCGCCGGCAAACAGTTCCGTAAGGGCTGTGGCGTCCGGCGGCGTCAGCGCCACGACGTCAACGAGGCAGCGCGATCTTGACCCCACGTCCGGGCTCCCCGCCGCCAAAGTGCCGTACTTCCTCTTCCACATCGGCCACGTTGACTTCGAGGAGCTCCGCCAGGCGCGTCCGCGAAATCCGCTCGGCGAGGAACGCCTTCACCGCCAACCGCCTGAATCGGGTCGGCTCGAGGGCCTGCTCGCCTCCCATCTGAAGGATCTGATCCTGAAGCTCGGGGTCCCCATAGGCGCGCTTCGCCTCGTCCCAGGGCACCAACTTGAGTACCGCCAACTCCACGAACACCGACTGCACGCTCACCCCGAAATACCGCGCCAGGCCGATCAGGTCGAGCCGGTCAATCGTCCCGTCCTCGCGCCGCAACAGCCTGAGGCGCTCCACAAAGTGCTCCGGCGGCAGCAGCAGCCGGCCGGCGAACTGATCCGCCAGCTGCTCGGCCCGATCCTTCTTGGCCCCGGGCGGTTGCGCCTCGCACAGGTGAAGCGACTGCTGCCCCTTCGACCGGGCCACGCGCCCCTGCGTGAGCAGGTGGAAGTATTCGTGCGCCAGCGTGAACACCTGCCGGCCCGGCGGGTGCGTACGGTTGAGCAGGACCGCGGACCCGAAGTGAACGCTCTGGATCGACGCGCCCGAAACGCCGTCCTCGAGGTCGAGGGCCAGCACCTTGATCCCGACCCGCTCCTCCAGCACCTCAAGCAGTTGCCTGCCCGGGGCGAGCCCGAGATCCAGCCGCTTGCGCTCCTGGTCCGCCAGCGCGTGCGCCTGCTCGTACGCGGAAAGGATCGCCCGCACCGGCCGCACGTCAGGCTCCCGCGCCTGGCCCAGCCACTCCTCCAGCTCCCGATAGGTTCGACACAGGTGGACGAAACGGTTCAGCGCGGCGCGACCGGTCGTCGTCACCGCCTGCGTGCGGAGCATCACCAACTCCTCTTCCGGCGGGTGCGGCTCCAAGCCCAGCAGCTGCTCCATGGACTCCCCGAACAGCCGCGCCAGCGCGAACAGCTCGCTCGCCGAGATGTCCCGCTTGCCCGCTTCCATCTCCGAGACCGCCGACCGGGGAATACTCAGATGCTCGGCGACCTGCTCCTGGGTGATCTTCAGGTGCTCGCGAGCGGCGCGGATGTTAGCGGCGGCGGACGTCTGATAATCCGACATAAATGGCAAATATGCGGTCGCTAGCTGTCGGCGCAAGGGACCAAGAAAAGGGGGCGCCGCACCGACGCCCCCGTTTACCTTCAACGCCCTATTCTCTTCAACCGTCCTACACCAGCCCCTTCTCCATCCACATGTGCTTGCCGGCGAGCACGTCCCGCGCCACGCCGTACGTCGCGACGTCGTCGTTGTCGAAGACCCGGCGGAAGATGGCCCGCACCCGACGCCGCGCGTCCTTGCAGAAGAGGTCCGCCAACTCGATCGCTTCCTGCTGTCCTTTCCGGGCCAGCATGTCCGCGCGGGCGCACGTCACGGACATCGCGAACAGCTCGGCGCCGACGTCCACGATCCGGAACAGCACCGACTGCCGCTTTTCGAGTTTCGGGCCGAAGCGCAGCATGGCGTGGAACGTGGTGCGCGCCAGCTGGCGCGACATCCGGTTGACGAACCGGACGTGGCCGGCCAGCCTGCCGAACTCCCCGTACCGCGGCCACCTGCCCCAGCCGAAATAGCGGCTCGGATACCAGGTGGCGTAGTACCAGGCGGTCTTGAAGAACACGCCGACCTTGGTGCCCAGCGCCACGTGCGGATCGAGCAGCGGCCCGGCCACCTTGAAGTGACGGTCCACTGCCTCGCGCGCAATGAACAGGTGCATGATCTCCGACGAACCCTCGAAGATCAGGTTGATGCGGAAGTCGCGCATGATCCGCTCGACCGGCCACGGCTTCTCGCCGCGCGCCTCGAGCGAGTGCGCCATCTCGTAGCCGCGCCCGCCGCGGATCTGCACCGTGTCGTCGATGATGCGCCAGGCGCGCTCCGAGTTGTACAGCTTCGCGATCGCGGCCTCGAGGCGGATGTCGTACCCGCCCTTGTCCGCCAGCAGCGAGCAGACCTCGGCGACGGATTCGAGCGCGAAGGTGTTGGCCGCCATGAGGCCGATCTTCTGCGCGATCGCGTCGTGCTTGCCCACCGC
>JAUYOW010000314.1 GCA_030697825.1 Gemmatimonadales bacterium
GTCCAGGTGTTTCTGATCGAAGACCACAGCCTCCCGCAGCTCTCGGTGAGGCTGGTCGGCCGACAGGGGGTCGCGAACCTCCCCGACTCACTCTGGGCCGTCGGCTGGCAGGCCGACGCGCTGTTGCGCACCGGAGGCACCATCACGCTCTCGCCGGATTCGGTGGACCGGCTGATCGACTTCTACGCGCTGAGCGTTTTCTTCAGCACCGGCAACGAGACGTCCACGGCGACCGTCAGCGGGCTCTCGCGCTATCGCGACATCATGCTCGACCTGCTGTTCGACATGATGCGCAACCCGCGCGACGACAGCGCCCGCATCCACGAGAACGTCGGGCAGAGCCAGGAGAGCTGGCGGCGGCGCAACGATCAGCCGGGGTCGATCCTCGGCCGTGCCTGGTCGCAGACCATGATGGGCGACCATCCGTTCGCGCGCTCGCTCGTGACGCCGGAGGAGGCAGAGGCATTCACGCCCGAGCGGTTCCGGCGGGTGCAGGGCATGCTCTACTGCCCCGACCGGTTCATCATCGGCGTCGTGGGCGACTTCCAAGAGCGGGCCATGCTCCAGAAGCTCGAGGGTCTGTTCCGCGGCTGGGGCCGCTGCCCGCCGGGCACCCGTGATGTGCCGCCCGTCCGCTACGCCGAGGGGCCGCGGATCGTCCACGTCGAGAAGGACATCAACCAGACGAATATCCGCATGGGCCACGCGGGCGGCCTGCGCGTCGGCAACACGCCCGAGTACTTCGCCGCACAGGTGGCGGACTTCCTCCTCGGCGGTGGGAGTGGCTTCAGCTCGCGGCTCATCCAGCGCGTGCGCAGCGACTCGGGCTTCGCCTACAGCGTCTTCTCCAATTGGGGCGCCGACACCCGGCGTGAGGGCCTGTTCTTCGCCGGTGGCGAGACCCGGGCCGAAAAGACCGTGGCGGCCCTCTCGCTGATGCAGAACACCATCGCCTCCATGGTGGCGCAGCCCGTCACGCCGGAGGACGTGCGGCTCGCGCAGGACAACGAGGTCAACTCCTTCGTCTTCCAGTTCGAGACGCCGGCGCAGATCGTCGGCCAGCAGATCGCGTACGTGGTGGACGGCCTCCCGGCCAATTGGTTCGACCTGTACTTGCGCGGGATCCAGGCCGTGACGGCCGACCAAGTCGTGCAGGCCGCCCAGCGCTACCTGCACCCGGACCGGATGGTGATGGTCGTCGTCGGGAAGGCCGGCAGCTTCGATCGGCCACTTTCGACGCTGGGGCCGGTGACGTCAATGTCCGTCGAGGAGATCAGGCGGTAGGACTTCGCCGGCAGGGAAAGATCGCGAAAGAGGCCCCGGACGCGGCCGTCCGGGGCCTCTTCGTCACCCGGTCAACGGAACGATCCTGGCCCTCGGCGGGATGCCTGCTTCCGTCTCCATGATGGCCACGGACGGGAGCAGGCCGAACCGCTTGGGTCCCGCAGATCCGGGATTCAGCACTACGCTGAAGTCCGGGAGGTCATGGATGAGCGGGCGGTGGGTGTGGCCGAAGACGATCACGTCGGCGTCTGGGAACGCAACCTTCAGCATCCCGGGCTTCGGCACGCTGAACTGGTCCCCGTGCGTCACCACGATCCGCAGCCCGTCGGCCTCCACGTGGGCCACCTGGGGAAGGCGCCGGCGCAGCGCCCCGTCGTCCACGTTCCCGTAGACCGCCGTGACGGGCGCGAGGAGCCCGAGCTCGTCGAGGATCGCGGCGTCGCCAACATCCCCCGCGTGGATGATCCGGTCCACCCCGCTGAAGACGTCGTGCACTTCGGCGCGGAGCAGCCCATGGGTGTCCGCGATGATGCCCAGCCTCACCGCCGAACGCGCCGCTTCCCGCCGCTCCAGCGCTTGACGAGGGAAACATCCAGATCGAGATGGTCGAGGATCCGCTGAACCACGAAGTCCACGAGCTGGGCGATGGCCTTGGGCCGGTGATAGAAGCCCGGCGCTGCTGGAATGATGGTCGCGCCGGCCTCCGTCGCCGCAACCATGTTCCGCAGATGGACCAGCGATAGCGGCGCCTCCCTCGGAACGAGGATCAGTTGCCGGCGCTCCTTCAGCGTGACGTCCGCCGCCCGCTCGATCAGGCTCCGGCTCGTTCCATGGGCGATGGCGGAGAGCGTCCCCATCGAGCAGGGACAAACCACCATGCCCATGGTCCGGGCCGAGCCAGAGGCCGGCCCGGCTCCACGGTCCCCGTCCTCGAAGAGCTGCACCGTCTTCCAGTCCCCGCCAGTAGCCCGTTTCAGTCCGGCTAAGGAAGCGATGCCACACTCTTCGTCGAGTAGCCTCCAGCCGTGCCCGGAGACGACGAGCCAGGTCGGCACGTGCTCCGCGGCCATGATCTGAAGCAGCCGCACGGCGTAGGGAGCACCAGACGCACCAGTGATCGCCAGTACTACGGGCAGCCGCTTCACGAACCCCGGCGGCTTGGAGCGGGCCGGCGCACCGGATGTGGCATCGGGCGAGGAGGTGCCGGTTTCCGTGGTACCCGCTTGGGCACCGTAACCCGCCAGTCAGCTTTCCGTGCCACCATGACCGTCAGCGCCCCCCCGCTCCCCATGCCACATCGGCGACGGCCCCGGCCATTATCACCCCGGAAATGATCCCGTTCATGGTGAAGAAAGCGGCGTCGAGCCTGGAGTAGTCGCCCGGCCTGACGAGCCGGTGCTCCCAAGCTAGGAGTCCGGCTGCCACAGCCACCGCACCCGTGTAAACAGCCCCCAGACCAGCGAACGCGCCAAAGATGAGCAGTGCCACTACCGCACCTCCATGGAGCATCCTGGACACTGCGATCGCGCCCTGGGCCCCCAACGCTACCGCCATCGACCTAAGCCTGTGCTCCCGGTCGAAGCCTTCGTCCTGGAGCGCGTACAGGATGTCGAAACCCGCCACCCAGGCCGCCACTCCAGATGCCACCACGAGCAGAGTCCACCATGGCGTGCTCCAGGACCCGGCGACCGCCAGGTAGCCGCCCACCGGGGCGATGGCCAGGCTGAGACCTAGCCACAGGTGGGACAGCGAAGTGAACCGCTTGGCGTAGGAGTACCCGAGGATCCAGGCCAGCGCCAGCGGCGAGAGGGCGAAGCACAGCGGGTTGAGAAGCGCCGACACCCCGACGAAAACGCCACCGGCGATCACGACCAGCGCCCACGCCTCACCGAGGCTCATCCGGCCCGAGGGCAGCTCACGGCCGGCGGTCCGAGGGTTGAGCGCGTCGTAATGCCGGTCCGCGATCCGGTTGAAGCCCATCCCGGCGAACCGCGCCGCCGCGAACGCGAGGCCCGCGAGCGCGGCCGTGCGCCAGCCCACCGGATGGACGCGCGACGCGGTGGCGATACCGACGACGGCGAACGGCAGGGCGAATACCGTATGTGCGACCTTGACGAAGTTCGCGTACGCCGCGAGGCGCGAACCGCCCGCCAGGACCTGCCCATCCACCCCGGTCGTCAAGGAAGCCTGATCCCGAGCTTCGCCCACCTGGCGTCCACTCTCTGTTGCGTCACTTCGTCCATCTTGATGAGTCCCGGCCACTCGCGGGTGAATCCCTCCTCGGGCCACTTCCGCGTCGCGTCGATCCCCATCTTCGATCCGTAGGTGAACCCTCGGCTGGCGTGATCGAGCACATCGACCGGGCCCATCGTGAACCGGACGTCGCGTTCGGGGTCGATGTGGTTGAGCGCGACCCACCACGCCTCGTCCGGGCTGCGCACGTTCACCCAGTCGTCCAGCACGACGATCATCTTGGCGAGCGACATCAGCCCCTGTCCCCAGAGCCCGTTCATCACCTTCCAGGCGTGCCCCGGGTACTGCTTCCGGATGCCCACGAACACCAGGTTGTGGAAGATGCCGTAAGCCGGCATGTGGTAATCGACCACCTCGGGCATGGTGAGCCTGAGCAGCGGCAGGAAGATCCGCTCGGTCGCGTGGCCGAGGTAGTAGTCCTCCATCGGCGGCCGGCCCACGATGGTGGCCGGGTAGATCGCGTCCCGCCGCATCGTGACCGCCGTGACGTGGACCAGCGGATAAAGATCCGCCAGGGAGTAGAAGCCGGTGTGGTCGCCGAACGGCCCCTCCATTACCAGCTCCTCAGCCGGGTCTATGTAACCTTCCAGCACGATCTCGGCTTCGGCGGGCACTTCGAGGTCAGACGTGAGGCATTTCACCAGCCGGACGGGGGACCGGCGGAGGAAGCCCGCGAAGAGGAACTCGTCCACGGTGGGCGGAAGCGGCGCGGACGCGGCATACATGGAGGCTGGGTCGGCGCCCAGGACGATCGCCACCGGCATCCTCTCCCCCCGGGCAGCCATCTCGCGCCAGTGGGCCGCGCCGACCTTGTGCCGCTGCCAATGCATCGCCAGTTCGCGAGGCCCTTGCACCTGGATCCGGTACAGACCGACGTTCCTGGTCCCGGTGACCGGGTCCTTCGTGATCACCATCGGGAAGGTGATGTAGGGACCGCCGTCCTCCGGCCAGCAGATGAGGTGCGGGAGCAGTCTCAGGTCTACTTCATGCTCCAGCTGCACGACGGACTGGCAAGGCGCCGGCTCCCTGACCCGGGTCGGTGGGTACGTGGCAAGTTCCATCAGCTTCGGGAGCATGGAAAGCTTTCCGGCCATGCCGTCGGGTACCGCAGTCGCCAGCAGCTCCTGGATCCTCGACCCAATGTCATCCAGAGACGATGCTCCCAACGCCGTCTCCATGCGCCTAGTTGATCCGAAGGCGTTGATCAGCACCGGGAACCGGCTCTTGGCTCCGTCCGGGAGCACCGGGTGCTCGAACAGGAGCGCCGGCCCGCCGCCAGAGCTCTTCATGCACCGGTCGGCGATCTCGGTGATCTCGCGGTCCACGGACACCGGCTCTCTGACCCGGACCAATTGGCCCGTATCTTCGAGCGCGCGCACGAAGTCACGAAGACTGTCCAGCGTCATCTCACTCCCCAATGGATGGCGGCGATCCCTGCCGTCAGCAGGGTGTGGCCGTGGTCCCGGAAGCCTGCCAGCGCCAGCCGGTCTTCGAGCACGCCCGGTGCGGGGAAGTCCAAGACCGAAGCCGGGAGGTAGCTGTAGGCGCTCGGGTGCCCGGAAACGAGCCGTCCAACCAGCGGGAGGATTCGGCGGAAGTAGAACAGGAAAAGGGCCCGTATCGGCGCGAACGAGGGCGTCGTGAAATCGAGGATCACCAAGCGCCCCCCGGGGCGCAGGACGCGGCCCAACTCCGCGAGGCCCGCATCCAGATCGGCCAGGTTACGGATGCCGAAGGCGACCATGGCGCCGTCGAATGTTGCGCCATCGAAGGGCAGCTCGAGGGTATCCGCCAAGGCAACGCTCACGACCCCCCTAGGGGTCTTGGCGCGCCCGAGGCGAAGCATCGGCAGGGCGAAGTCGGCTGCCACGACCCGGCCTCGGAAACCGGGGCTCCGAGCCAGGGCAGCCGAGAGATCCAGCGTGCCGGCGCAGGCATCCAGGAACACGCCCGCCGGCCGACGGTCCCAGGCGAGGCGATCCACGGCCTTGCGCCGCCACGACCGGTCGACGTTGAGCGACAGCAGGTGATTCAGGAAGTCGTAGCGGGGCGCGATCTCCGAGAAGACTTCGCGCACGTATCGTCGCTTATCGCGTGGCAGCGGCGGCCGGGCCGTTTCCACCGGCGTCATCGACACCAACTCGGATTCTGCGGCATGGGCAGCGTAGATTACCCGCCCCATGCCAACGGCGAAAGACCTCCAGTCGATCACCGACCAGGAGGTCGTAGCACTGGCCCGAGCCGGCAAGGAGGCCGCGTACCGCGAGTTGCTTCGCCGGTATCAGCGTCCCGTGTTCTCGCTGATCTATCGCATGGTGCGCGACCGGGAGCTGGCGGAGGACCTGGCCCAGGACTCGTTCGTCAAGGTCTTGAACGCGCTCGATTCCTACCAGCCCGAGTACAAGTTCTCGTCCTGGATCTTCAAGATCGCGAATAACGCCGCCATCGACCACCTTCGCCGCCGCGAAATCGTGACGCTGTCTCTGGACGGTGCGCCTGGCGCCCGCACCGCCGACGAGGTCGAGGCAACCGCACTTCAGGCCGTGGATCGGTCCGAGTCCGCGCTCGACGAGCTGGAAGCGAAGGAGCTAGGGACATCGATCGAGCAGGCGATCGCCAGGCTCAGGCCGGAGTATCGGGCCTGCATCCTGCTCCGGCACGTGGAAGGCCGTGCGTACGAGGAGATCGCCGCGACGCTGGACCTGCCTCTCGGCACGGTCAAGACCCACATCCACCGGGCCCGGCACGAGCTCAGGGAATACCTGGGGCCGCTCCGGGACTGAAACCCCGGCCCCGGGCGTGCCGTAAGGGCTGGCAGACAGGGGGTAGGCGTGTGACGGACAAGCAGTTATCCCGTTCCGATCTGGACGAGGCGCTGGTGCGCGCGCTGTCTCGTCTGCCCTCGTATTCCCCGTCCCGCGCCTTTTCAGCGAACGTCATGGCCCGGGTGCAATTGCCCCAGCCTCGAGCGGTCGTGCTGTACCGGCGTGCCCGTGCCTGGGCGCTGGAGCCCCGGCGGGCACTGGCCCTGGGGAGCGCCTACGCAGCGGTTGCCGCCATCGCCCTCTTCGTCGCGGTGCCGTGGGTCGTGGCACACACGCCGGCGATCAGCTTCGTCTCCGGACAGGTGTCTTCGTGGTTCCTCGGCGCCATACGGGACGCCGCGCTCGGCGCCGCGGGGTGGGCGGTGTCATCCGGGCTCACCGAGTTCGTGAGGTCGCTCGCGCTGACGGGAGAGCGGCTGTGGATCGCCTTGGGAACGCTCACTGTCGGCTACGCGAGCTGCGCGGTCGGCCTGCACTTGCTACTTCGCACGCCACGGGGGAAGGATGTCACGCTCCAGCCTTCGCTCTAGCGTTCTCGCGCTGGCGCTGATCGCAGCTGCCTCGCCGGCACCGGCGGCCGCTTCCATCGTCGTACCGTCGGTGGACGACACCGGCGCCGCCCTGCGCGGCGGCATCGCGTTCCTGAAGCGCGTGCTGCATCGCCGGCAGGGCGACGACGTCGTCTCCCATTCGATCGCCGTCAGCAATCGTGAGGCGACGCTGGAGCTCGAGCTGGCCAGCGGGAAGATGCGCAGTCTGTCGCTCCGCGGCGGCGCGGTGCTGGTGGACGGTGAGCGGGTCGGGCGTTACGCGGCCGGCGGGCCGCTGGACCGGGCCTGGCGCCGGCTTCTCGCCGACGGCGGGTCGCTCGACACCCGCGAGCTGCTCGTGTCGCTGCGGGCGTGGCGCGCGCCCAGCCTCGGGGGCGATGACGCGGCGTCGAAGGTGCGGCTGGACGCCGCCCTTGGGGCGCTCGCCGCGAGGCGGACCGCGCCGCCGGTGGCAGCGGCCGTGACCTCCGCCCACCAGCGCGCCGATAGCGCGGTGCGCCGGGCAGCTTCGCCCGCCTCGCATCCGGTCTCGATCACCATGGCGGACATCAGCGCGCTCGACACGGTCGAGCGGCAACTGGCGGCGCTTGAGGACGTGGGGGCCGACGTGGCCGCCGCCGTCCGAACGAGCCCGATGCACCTCGGCGACTATCGCGTCGGCGCGGGCGAGCGGTTCGACGGGAATCTCGTGGTCTTCAAGGGCACCGCGGACGTCTACGGCGAGGTCACCGGCAACGTGATCGCCCTGTACGGCGACGTGGCCAACCACCGTGGCGGGACGATCGGCCGCAGCGCCGTCTCGGTGGGCGGAGAAGTCCTCGACGACGGCGGCACGTTCCACGGCGACATCAAGACGCTGTCCGCACCTTCTCCGGAAGACCTCCCGAACGTGGACGTCGACGTCGATGTGAACGGGGACGAGGACGTGGCCCGCGCGACGCCGTCGTGGCTGGACCGGCTCTCCCGCGACGTCCTGAACATCGTGGGGGTGTTCATCGCGTTCGCGATGATGGGTTTCGGCGCCGTGTTCTTCGGCCGGCGTTATCTCGAGATCGTCGCCGACACGGCTTCGCACTCGTTCGGCCGGTCGCTCGTGGTGGGAATGCTGGGGCAGCTCCTCGTGCTGCCGACCTTCGCCATGCTGATCGTGGGGCTGGTGTTCACGATCGTCGGCATCCTCCTGCTGCCGTTCGTGATCCCGGCATTCGTCGTCGCGACCGCTGTGGTAGTGCTCGGTGGCTACCTCGCCGTCGCGCACTCCGTCGGCGAGACCGTGACGCGCCGCCAGATGGCGCACGGCGCCTTCGTGCGCGCCCCCAACGCTTACGGCTACCTGTTTAGGGGTCTCGTCGCGCTGCTGGGTCTGTGGGCAGCCGCAGCGCTTTTCGGCTGGGCGGGCCCGGTGGTGATCCTCTTCCAGGTCGCGGCCGGCATAGTGACCTGGATGGCCGCGACGGTCGGCTTCGGCGCGGTCCTGCTGTCGCGCGCCGGCCTGCGCGAGACCTTCGCGGGCAGGCATTTCGGCGAGATGTCGGATGAGTATCTCTGGGCAACCCCGCCGGCTACCCCAACGGCCTCGCGGATGGGCATGAAATCGTGAGTTGTGCCAGGATCCTGACGATCATCGGCGCCGTTGTCGCCACGAGCGCGGCCCCGGCCGCCGCACAGACGTGGCGCACGCTCACGATGTCGAGACCGATGCACGGCGAGAGCACGCTTACGGTGGACGTGCAGTACGGCGCGGGCCGGTTCCACCTGGCGCCCGGGAGCAGCCGCGCGCTGTACCGGGTGGAGATGAGCTACGACGAGGAGCGCTTCACCCCCGTCCGCGAGTACGACGCCGACGCGGCGGTGGTGCGGCTGGGCATGCGCAGCCGCGGCGGCTCCGGCGTGCGGGTGTCGGTGGGGGACCGGCGGCGCAACCGGCAACCTGCGACCTTCGACCTAACGCTCACACCCGACGTCCCGCTCAACCTCAACCTCGAGCTCGGGGCGGTCGAGTCCGACGTGGAGCTGGGCGGGCTCGCGATCCGGCGCGTGACGTACCGGACCGGCGCCTCCCGGTCCAGCGTGCGCTTCAGCCGGCCGAACGCGGTGGCCTGCGACGATCTTCAGCTCGAGGCCGGCGCGGCGGAGATCCGCGTCAGCTCGATCGCCAACGCCAACTGCGCCCACCTGAGCTTTCGCGGCGGGGTCGGCGAGGTGAACCTGGACTTTTCGGGGAACTGGCGGCGGTCGCTCGACGCGGACGTGGACGTGGCCATCGGCTCGCTGACGCTCGGGTTGCCGCGCGACGTCGGCGTGGCGATCCGCGTGAACCGGTTCCTGGCGTCGTTCGAGAGCGCCGGCTTCACCAAGCGCGGGCCGACGTACTACTCGAGCAACTACAGCACCGCGCGATACCGCCTGGCGCTTCGGGTCAACGCGACGATCGGCGGCATCGATGTCAATTGGATAGACTGAAAGACGGTTGAACGTAGGGAGACGTTGAAAGTCGAATAAGGAACGGCGTTGAAGAGTCAACGCACCGCCTTCGCGGTCGCCCGGACTCCCGCCCCACGGCTCGCCCCCAGCGCCGAATCCGCCCGACCGTCACGCACCGCGATCTCTACCGCGCCACCCGAGCCAACGAATGCGACCGGATCCCCGCTCGGCACGTCGTCGAACGTGGACCTCAGCGCGAGGTCGTAAGGGCCGATCCGCACGGTCGCGTCCTCGGCCACCCGGGCGCCGGGGATGTTCGTGATCAGCGTACCGAAGCGGTCCACGTGGACGACCACCCCGACCAGGTCGCGGCCTTCACGGACCGGTGTCGGGCGCGGGAGCCGCACGGCGTCCTCGACCTTGCCGCCCAGGTCCGCGAGGCCCGCGCCGAGCGCCAGCCGGGCCGCGGCAGGCGCGAACAGGTCGCGTCCGTGGAAGGTGCGGCTCGCCTTGGGCGGCACCGGGAGGCTCACGATCATCGTCGGCCCGGTCTCGAACACCCACGACAGAAGGCCGTTATCCGGAGCCACGAAGCGATGGCCCCCCACCTCGGCGGCCAGCCCGCGGCGGGTCGTGCCGACTCCGGGATCGACGACGGCGACATGCACGGCTCCCTCTGGAAACGCGTTCCAGGCGCGGCCGAGGACGTAGGCACCCGACTCGATGTCACCGGGGGATATGTCGTGCGTGAGATCCACCAGCACAATGCCGGGGGCGGCGCGGAGCAGCACGCCTTTCATCTCCGCCACGTAACCGTCGGCGGTGCCGAAGTCGGTGAGCAGGGTGACGACGGTGCTCATACGTTCACGCGCGCCGCCGTGGCGCTCACGGCGCCGAGCCGGATGGATCCAGGAAGCGCCGGAAGACCGGGTTCTCCGGGTACTGCTGCGCCAGCTCGCCCACCATGCGCCGCGCCTCCTCGCGGAGGGAGCCGTCCTGGTCGCTTTCGCGCAGCAGCACATTGGCGTAGACCCAGCGCGCTTCCGTGCGGGCGAGCAGCCCTTGCTCGCTCACGAGTCGCAGGCGTTCGAGGGCGCGCTCCGCATCGCCGCCGCCCAGCCCGACGATCCGCGCCACCAGGCGCGCGAGAGCGCTGGCGCGAGCGAGCGCGTAGTCGTAGACGGCGAGACCGAGGAGGCAATCGGTACAGGCGGAGTCGAGCGTGCGCGCCTGCTCGAGGGCGCCTTGCATGCCCTTGGCCTCACGGGCGGCGCGCCAGTAGCGGCCGCGCAGCTCGGCCTGGCGGGCCCGGTAGCCGAGGGCGGTGCCGAGCCAGAAATACGCCTCGGCGCGGCCCGAGTCGGTAGGAGTGGAACGGACCGATTCCTCCGCCCGCAAGACGGCATCGGCGAGGAGGGAGTCGATGGCGTCGGCCTCGAAGGTCTCCTCGCCGCGCGCCTCACCCCACCAGATGAGGGCCGAGGCCTCCAGCGCGGGGCCGACGGGATCGTGCGGACGTTCCAGCGACAGGCGGGAGAAGTAGAGCTGCGCGGCGCCGAAGCGCCCGCGGTAGATGAGCTCCTGTCCGGAGAGGACCTCGGAGGCGCTGGGCGGATCCGCGGGGCGCGCAGGATGGGGATCCTGGGCCCGCGCCGGCTCGGCCGTCGCGAGGGCGCCGAGCGCGACGCCGATCAGCCAGTGACGATGGGCAGGCGTACCGACTTGGCCGCTACCTCCCGCTCGACCCGCTCCGCCAGCAACGCCAACGCACGTCCCGCGGGCGACTCCGGCTCCGCCAGCACCACCGGCACGCCGGAATCGCACAGTTCCTGTACCCGCGCCTGAAGAGGTACCTCGGCGAGGAGCGGGACCCCCAGCTCGTCCGCCAGCCGCCGCCCTCCACCATGCGCGAAGATGTCGGTGCGCTCGCCGCAGTGCGGGCACGCGAAGTACGACATGTTCTCCACGATCCCCAGCACCGGGACGCCCACCTTCTCGAACATCTTCGCGCCGCGCAGCGCATCGCCCACCGCCACTTCCTGCGGCGTCGTCACGATCAGTCCCGCCGCCACGTGCACCGACTGCACCAGGCTGAGCTGCGCGTCGCCCGTGCCGGGCGGCATGTCCACCAGGAAGTAATCGAGTTGGCCCCATTCGACGTCGCCCAGGAATTGCTGAATGACCTTCGTGATGATCGGGCCGCGCCAGATGGTCGCGGCGTCGCGCTCGATCAGGCTACCGACGGAGATGAGCTTGACGCCGTGCGCCTCGATCGGCTGGAGGCGGTGGTCCACCACCGCCGGCTGCTCGCCGGTGACGCCGAACATGCGCGGGATGTTGGGCCCGTAGACGTCGGCGTCCATGAGTCCGACGCGATGCCCGCGCGCGGCGAGCCCGGCCGCGAGGTTGGTGGTGATGGTGGACTTGCCGACGCCCCCCTTGCCGCTCGAGACCGCGATGACGCGGCCGAGGTGCGGCAGCTCGCGGGCGGTGGGCGCGGGCACCACCTTGGCGGTCGTCGGCTTGGGCGCCGCGGCCCCACGCACCTCCACCTTCACCGCCCGCACGCCCTCCACCGCCTGCACGCCGCGGCGCGTCTCGCGAACCAGGTCCGCCGGATCGTCGTTCCCCAGCTCGAACGCGATCCTTACGAGGCCGTCGGCCTCGACCGCGATCTCCTTCACCATGCCGGCGGAGATGACGTCCTTGCCCACGCGCGAGTTCACCACGCCGGTAAGCGCGGCGGCGATCCGGGCCTTCAATTCGTGCTCATTCATGCCCGGTGGAAGCTAGCGGGATGCGCCTTGCGGGGCGAGCGCCGCGCGCGCGGCGCCGAGCACCAGGCGTTGAGCTTCGTCGAGCGGACCGGCGACGGATGCGCCGGACGCCTTGGCGTGCCCGCCGCCGCCGAACTGCTTCGCGAAGACCGACACGTCGAAGTCGCCCACGGAGCGCAGCGACACCTTCGTCTTGCCGTTGGCGAGCTGCCGGAAGAGCAGGGCGAGGCGGGTGCCCTGGACCGACCGGGCGAACTCCACCAGCCCGTCGAGGTCGTCCGCGGTGACGTCGTGCCGCTCCAGAGCGCCGGCCGGCACCGTGACCCAGGAGAGCCCGATCTCCGGCTCCACGACGAGGGTTTCGAGCACCTCGGCAGTGAGGCGGATGCGACCAGCGGGCGCGGTGGCGTAGACCGACTCATAGACGCGCTCCGGATCGACACCGGTTTCGAGCAGCGACGCCGCGACGCGCAGCAACCGCGGCGTAGTGTTGCTGAAGCGAAAGCCGCCGGTGTCCGTCAGCATGCCCACGTAGAGCGCGCGGGCCGCCTCGGCTCCCATCCTCCAGCCGTTCACCGCCGTGAGGTCGCACACCAGCTCGGCGGTCGCGGATGCCTCGGCGTCCACCAGCCTCGGGCCCGCGGGAAGGGTGCCGGGCGAAAGGTGATGGTCGATGCAGGCGGTGACGATGTCGCGCGCGCGGATGGTCTCCGCGAGGTGGCCGAGCCGACCGAGGTCGGCGATGTCCAGCACCAGGAAGAGGTCGGCGTCGCGCAGGGCCTGCTTCGCGTCCGCGGTGCGGTCGTGGCGGGCGATAGGCTCCACGAGGAACCGGTAACGGTCCGGGATGGGCGTCGGGTTGGCAATCGACACCTGCTTCCCGAGCGCTCGGAGCAGGTGCACCATCGCCACCTCGCTGCCCACTCCGTCACCGTCGGCGTTGACGTGGGTCGTGAGGACGATGCGGCGCGCGCCCGCGATGGCCTCAGCGACGGCGCGGGCGCCCTCGGCGCGCTCGGGGCACACGGGCTCAAGATGAATCGGCTGCGTCATGGCGGATGGAGGCTACCCAGAGCGCGGTGGCCCGGGCAAGTCGCGGGGCCCGGGAAAACCAAGCGGCCGGCGCCGTGAAGCGCCGGCCGCCGAACACCTTGGGTGTGACCTACCGCTCCGCGGCCCGCTGCGCGGACATCCTCGAGTTCCGGTAGCCGTAGGCGAAATACACCACCAGGCCGATGACGAACCAGATGATCAGCCGTTCCCAGGTGCGCCACTCGAGGGAGACCATCAAGTACAGCGCCGAAAGAGCGCCCAGCGGCGCCACCAGCCAGTACATCGGCGTCTTGAACGGACGAACGAGGTCGGGCTCGCGCAGCCGGAGCACGATGATGCCGACCGACACGATCACGAACGCCAGCAGCGTGCCGATGGAAACGAGGCTGGCGGCGTCGCGGATAGGCAGAATGCCGGCGAAGAAGGCGACGAGCGTGCCGGTGACGATCGTAGTGACCCACGGCGTATGGAACTTCGGGTGCACCTTGTTCACGAATTGCGGCAGCAGACCGTCCTTGGACATCGAGTAGAAGACGCGGGTCTGCCCCAGCATCATGACGAGGATCACGGACGAGAGGCCCGCGATGGCGCCGAGCTTGATGACTTGCGACATCCAGCCGAGGCCCGCGCGGTCGGCCACCACGGCGATCGGATCGGGAACGTCGAGCTGCTGGTACGGCACCACGCCGGTGGCGATGGCCGACACCACGATGTAGAGCACGGTGCATATGAGGAGCGAGCCGATGATGCCGATCGGCATGTCGCGCTGCGGGTTCTTGGCTTCCTGCGCCGCAGTGCTCACGGCGTCGAACCCGATGTACGCGAAGAACACGATGCCGGCGCCGGCCATGACGCCGGTGAATCCGAAGTGCTCGCGCACGCCGTCGGTGTTGGCCGGTATGAACGGGTGCCAGTTGGCGGTGTTGATGTGGCCGGCCACCAGCGCGATGAAGAGCAGCACCACGGCGACCTTGATGAAGACGATGACGTTGTTGACGTTGGCCGATTCCTTGATGCCGATGACCAGCAGCGTGGTGACGATGGCGATGATGAAGACCGCGGGAAGATTGAACACCGCGATGACGGTAGTGCCGTCGGTCAGGGCGACGGCGGTGCCCGGCGCGGCGGAGAGCGCGGGTGGGATGTGGATCCCGACCCCGTTGAGGAACGAAACCACGTATCCCGACCACCCGATGGCCACGGTGACGGCGCCGAGCGCGTACTCGAGGATAAGGTCCCACCCGATGATCCACGCGAACAGCTCACCCAGGGTAGCGTAGCCGTAGGTGTAGGCGCTGCCCGCGATGGGGACGAGCGAGGCGAACTCGGCGTAGCAGAGCGCCGCGAAGACCGACGCGATCCCGGCGAAGACGAACGACAGGATGACGGCGGGCCCGGCGTTCTGGGCCGCGACGGTGCCCGTCAGCACGAAGATGCCGGTGCCGATGATCGCGCCGATGCCGAGCGCCGTCAGATTCAGGGCGCCGAGCGCACGCTTCAGGCTGTGGTCCGTCAGGGCCTCGGCCTGGAGTTCCGTGACGGACTTGCGGGTGAAGAGACCCATCAGGTGTCTCCTGCGCGTGAGCGATGAATTGTAGGAGATTGGAGCGGGCGCGCGGCCCCTAGAGAACCGCGCAATGCTAGGCCGCCCAGCCGTCCATGTCAAGCAAATCCGGGCGAGCCGAGCGGCCCTCAGACCGAATAGTTCGGCGCCTCGCGCGTGATCACGACGTCATGCGGGTGCGATTCGCGCAGGCCCGCCGCGGTGACGCGCACCATCGTCGTATCGGTCTGCAACTCGCGAATGGTTCGGACGCCGCAGTAGCCCATTCCGCTCCTGAGGCCGCCCACCAGCTGGTAGAGCACGTCCCCGACGGGGCCCTTGTAGGGCACGCGGCCGTCGATCCCTTCCGGCACCATCTTGGAGGGCGACATCTCGCCTTCCTGGAAGTAGCGGTCGGCGGAGCCGTCCTGCATCGCCGAAAGGCTGCCCATGCCGCGGATCACCTTGAAGCGTCGCCCCTCGAGAAGGAGGGACTCGCCGGGGCTCTCTTCGGTGCCGCCGAGCATCGAGCCCATCATGACGCACGACGCGCCGGCTGCGATCGCCTTGACCGCGTCGCCGGAGTACTTGATGCCGCCATCGGCGATGACGGGCACGTCCTTCGCGCCGTTCACCGCATCGATGATGGCAGTGAGCTGCGGGACGCCGACGCCGGTGACGACTCGGGTGGTGCAGATGGATCCGGGGCCGACTCCGACCTTGATCGCGTCGACGCCGCGCTCAGCGAGGGCGCATGCGCCGTCGGTCGTGGCGACGTTCCCGCCGATCAGTTGCGCGTCGGGGAACTTCTCGCGCAGCTCGGCCACGACCTCTAGCACGCCCTCGCTGTGCCCGTGGGCCGAGTCGACGACGAGCACGTCGCAGCCGCCGTCCAGCAGGGCGCCGGCGCGGGCTACGGCGTCCTTCGACGCGCCCACCGCCGCGGCTACGCGCAGGCGGCCGTGCCGATCCTTGTTGGCGTTGGGGTACTGCTCGCGCTTGAAGATGTCCTTGACGGTGATGAGGCCCTTCAGCGTGCCGTCCTCGGCGACGACGGGGAGCTTCTCGATCTTGTGGCGGCCGAGGATCTTCTGCGCCTGGTCGAGGGTCGTGCCGACCGGCGCGGTGACGAGCTTGCCGCTCGTCATCACTTCCTTGATCGGCCGGTTGAGGTCGCGCTCGAACTGAAGATCCCGGTTGGTGATGATGCCGACCAGCTTGCGTTGCTGGTCCACGATCGGGACGCCGGAGATCTTGAACCGCTGCATGAGGTGCAGCGCGTCGCGGATAGGGCGGTCGGGCGGGAGGGTGATCGGGTCGAGGATCATCCCGCTCTCCGAACGCTTCACCCGGTCCACTTCCGCCACCTGCCGGTCGATGGGGAGGCTCTTGTGGATGACGCCGATGCCGCCGAGGCGCGCCATGGCGATCGCCATCTCGGCTTCCGTGACGGTGTCCATGGCGGCGGAGACGAACGGGATGTTGACCGGGATCTCGCGGGTCAGCCGCGAGGAGACGTCAACCTGGCGTGGATGGACGGTCGAATGGCGCGGTACGAGGAGGACGTCGTCGAAGGCCAGCCCATCGTTCAGGCGAATCCGGCTTTCCATGGCGGAAGATACCGGGCGCGCGCGCTGAGCGTCAAGCAGAACTCGAAGAGAGCCGACCGGCAGCTCGCGGCGGCACCCATCAAGCGGACTGGCCGCTCTGAGGCGGCGCTTCGATCTCCTTCTTGGGCTCCTCTTTCGAAACCGTCTTGTCACCGCCGCCGGCGACCTGATCCACCACCGATTTCCCGGCGGCGGCAAGCCCCGACATGACGCGTCCCGCGCCCGACATCACGTCCATGGTGCCCTTGATCGCGGACACCGACACCTGGCCGGCACGCAGCGTGTCCTCGACCGTCTCGGCCAGCTTCTGGAAGGGAGAGGGCTCGGTGGGGGTGCGAGCCGCGTACTTGGATTCCAGGAACTCGATGTAGTCGAGCACCTGGTAGACCCGCTCGTCGGGGAGCGTTTCCAGCTTGCGGTCGATGCGCTTTCTCAGGAACTCGTTCATTGGGAGATGTCCACCAACTCGAGGATCGGATTGGCCAGGTAGGCGCTGCGGCCGTTCAGGACGCGGGCGACGATCTCAACGCGGGCCAGCGGCTCGAGACGCCCGACCTCGTCCAGTTTTGCCGCCGGAACGACTACGTAGATGAACGCGTACTCGGGCGCGGGGCCGCGGGCCAGGATGTACCGCTGGCCCGGCGCGAAGTCCGGGCGCAATTCGTCCGCGGTCTGAAGGCTGATGAACTGGATGGTCCAGCGAAGCAGCTTGCCGCGAAACTCGTCCGGCTGCGAACGCAGCTCGGCGGCCGAGACGCCGGTGAGGATGCCGGCGTCGGACACGCGGATCTCGTTCTCGCGCACCCACCCCTGCGCCTCGACCCGCACCCAGCCGCCGGCGCGCGCCGTGATGCGGAGCGACGTCCCGGCCTCCAGCGTACCGGCAGGCGCGGCGTCGGGCGCGCGGAAGAGCTGGAGTCGGCGGCGCGCCACCGCGCGGCGAGGGTCAACCTCCGCTGCTGCGGGCGGCGTCGCCTGCGCGACGGTCGTCTCGGCGCGCGGCGCGCTTGGCATGGTCGTGGCGCCCCCGCCGGTGAACGCCGCGGACGCCACCCACCCGGTCCGCCGCACGTGCACCCACCCGCCGCGGCGCTCCACCTCGTCGAGCAGGCAACCCAGGACGAGCCGCGCCAGCACCCGACCGTTCGGGGTTTGGCGGAGGTTCTCAGCTGGCCCGCGCGCGATGGTCAGAGTGTGCCCGTCGCGGTTCGCGGGCTGGAGCGAACGCCGGAACACCCAGCCGTCGAGCGTGACCTCGGTGTGGCCTGAGCGGGCGCGGCCGCTCGTGACGGGCGCTCCGGTGTATATCCGGCCGAGGCGGGTGCCGCCCGGATCACTCAGGAAGGTCTCGTTGTCACGCTGGATTAGGGTCGCCTGTTGGGCGCGCGCGGCGCCGGCCAGCGGCCACGCGAGAACCCCGAGGACGGCCAGGTGAAGCAGGGCGCGTGTGGCTGGTAGGGGACGCCAGGTGGCGGTAGATTGCACCGTTCGATACCGCACGAAAGTCATTGTAGAGCATGGGAGTAGCGATGTCAAACGACTGGGTGGCGGTCGCGCCGACGCGTGGACGCGCAGTTGGGGTAGTCGGTCTTCGGTGCGCGGTGATCGGCTTGGCGATCGCGGCGCCCGTGCGCGCGCAGGTCGGGCACGACCCGGCCAGTTCGCCGTTCCATGACCTGACCACGACCCAGGGCCTCACGGTCTCTTTCGGGCGTTTCGCGGGGGCCCGCACGGCCGCGGGCGTCGGCGCGAGGCCCGGGACGTACGTCGGCCTGCGCTTCGACACGCGCCTCTCCGGGCCCGCGGATTTCTGGGCATCGGTGGCGCGCGTCGCGAGCAGCCGCCGGGTGGTCAATCCTGACACGGTCGTCACGGTGACGGGGCCGGTGGACATGCCGCTCATCGCGGCAGACCTCGGCCTGGCGCTGAACCTGACGGGGGCCAAGACCTGGCACCGCCTCGCCCCGTACGTGGGGCTCGGGATCGGCGTGCTGTCGCCTACCAAGACGGTGACGGACCCAGGCGGCTACCAGGCCGCGACCAACTTCAGCTTCGTGCCGACTATCGGGACCCGCGTCTTCGTGGGACGGGCGCTCGCGATACGGATCGACGCGCGGGACTACTATTTCCGGTACGAGTGGCCGCTTTCGTACTACGGAAGCGTGGACGGCGTCTTTCCACCCGTCTTCGACCCGTCCACGCCCGCCAGGCAGTGGACCCACAACTTCGCCCTCTCGGTGGGGCTGACGTACACTTTCACCTTCTAGCGCGCCGCCGATGACCTGGCCGCAGGCCGAGATCGTCGAGATCGCGGCCCTCTCGATCAAGGTCGCGGTGACGGCGACCGCGGTTTCGTGCGCGCTCGGCATCCCGCTGGGGCTGTGGCTCGGCGGCACCCGGTTCGCCGGCCGGCGAGGCCTGCTCGTCGTCCTCAACACGGCGCTCGCCTTCCCCACCGTCGTGGTCGGCCTGCTGGTCTTCCTCCTCCTCTCGCGTCGCGGACCCCTCGGCGGCCTCGGCCTGCTCTTCACGTGGCAGGCGATCGTGATCGCGGAAGTCATCCTCGCTCTTCCCATCGCCGCGGCGCTATCGGCGGCCGCCGTGCAAGCCGTGGACCCGCGGGTCCGCCGGACGGCGCTGACGCTGGGCGCGGGGCCGCTGCGCACGGCGTGGGTGGTCGCGCGCGAGGCGCGTTTCGCGCTCGCCGCGGCGGTCGTGGTGGCGTTCGGACGCGTGCTCTCCGAAGTTGGAGCGGCGATCATCGTGGGCGGCAACATCCGCCACCACACGCGCACGCTGACCACCGCCGTCACGCTGGCCACGTCGCAGGGCAACTTCGAGCTGGCAGTAGCGCTGGGCCTGGTGCTGTTCGCGCTGGCGCTGACGGTCAACGTGCTGCTCCAGCTCCTCCAGGGCCGCGGCGATGCTTGAGCTGTCCGGAGTGCGCCAAGCCTACGGGGACCGTACCGTCCTCGCGGTGGACGCGCTGGCGGTGGTGCGTGGCGAGCGGCTCGCGGTCGTCGGCCCCAACGGCTCGGGCAAGAGCACTCTGCTGCGCCTGCTCGCGTTCCTCGAGCCGCCGGCTGAAGGCACGATCCGCCTCGACGGCGCTCCGGTGACCAACGCCCGGGGACGCCGCGACGCGCGACGCCGCGTGACGCTCGTCGAGCAGCGCCCGTACCTGTTCAAGGGCACCGTCGCCGACAACGTGCGGTTCGGGTTGCGCGCCCGTGGCATGACGGTGGGCGACGCCTCGCGCCGGACGGACGCCGCGCTCGTCCTGCTGCAGGCTCGGCAGCTGGCGGGCCGCGATGCGCGTGCTTTGTCCGAGGGCGAGATCCAGCGGGTGGCCTTGGCGCGCGCCTTGGCAACGGAACCCGATGCGCTGCTCCTCGACGAGCCCGTATCCGGCGCCGACCGCGCGGCGCAGCACGCGCTCGCCGTGGCCATCAGCGAAGTCCAGGCGCGCCGGCCCATCGCGCTGGTCGTCGTGTCCCACCAGCTGGAGGACGCGTACCGCTGGGCCGACCGCATCCTCGCGCTGCACGATGGCCGACCTTCGGCGGTAACTCCCGAGAACCTGTTCCGCGTGGAGCTCGCTGGAGGCGCGGCGATGCAGCGCGTCTCGCTCGGCCCGCTGGCGATCGAAGTGGTGACCGACAGGAACGGACCCGCGACGCTCGCCATCCCTCCGGACGAGATCGTGCTCTCCATTGAGCCGCTCCACTCTTCGGCCCGCAACGTGGTCCGGGGGCGTATCGTGCGCGTCGCCGAGCAGGGCGCCGCCGTGCGCGTCACCCTCGATGCCGGCGTGGAGCTGGTCGCCCTCATCACCAGGAAGAGCTTCGAGGAGATGGGACTGGCGGTCGGCGGGCCGGTTTATGCGTCTTTCAAGAGCGTGGCGGTAAGGGTGTTTTAGCGGCTATCTTGGCTTGGTGTCCACTGTCCGCTTGACGCGCATCGTCCAGTTCAGCGCCGCCCACCGCTACTACCGGCCGGAGTGGAGCGTGGAGCGGAACACCGAGGTCTTCGGCGCGTGCGCCTCTCCTCACGGCCACGGCCACACCTACCAGTGCCACGTCACCGTCAAAGGCACGCCGGATCCCCTGACCGGCATGGTGATCGATCTGACGCTCCTCGATCGCGTGCTCAGCGAGGAGGTAGTCCAGCGGTTCGACCACCGCAACCTCAACCACGACGTGCCCGAGTTCGCACCCGGGAAAGCGGTGCCGACGGGCGAGGCGCTCTGCCTCGACGTCTGGACGCGAGTGGCCGCGCGCCTCCCCGCGGGGTGCTCCCTCGACGCGGTGCGCGTGCAGGAAGAGCCGGCGCTCTTCGCCGAGTACCGGGGGGAGCCGTAGTCGTGCCGCACGCCACGACGTCGGCGCTGGCGGCGGTCGAGGAGACGCCGGTCTGGCTGGAGGTCAACCACCAGCCGGCCGTCACCTGGATGTGCACTCCCGACCAGCTCGAGGAGCTGGTGGTGGGCTGGCTGCACGGCGAGGGTTACATCCGCACGTTGAAGGATCTGCTCTCGCTGCGCCCCTGCGCGACCGATCTCGGCTTCTGGGCCGAAGTGCCGGAGGAGCAAATGGCCGCGATCCGCGACGACGATCGTCGGCGGGTGCTGGCTTCGGGGTGCGGCGCGGTGAGCGTAGCCCTGGCCGATCCCGAGTCGCTCCCCAGAACCACGGCAAGGGGCGAGGCGCCGCCGGTCGAGCAGCTTCGCCTCTTGTTCAAGGAGCTTTTCCATCGCGGCAGGCGCTATCAGGAGACCGGAGGCATCCACGCGGCGGCGATCACCGACGGGACGTCGCTCCTGGCGCACGCCGAGGACATCGGCCGGCACAATGCGGTGGACAAGGTGATCGGCGGGATCATGCTCGAGGGCGGTGGGCCCGCCGGCCTGGGTCTTCTGGTGACCGGGCGCATCTCGGCGGAGCTGGCCTTCAAGGCCGCGCGCGCGGGCCTCGCCTACGTCGCCACCATCTCCGTCCCTTCGACCCTCGCGCTGACCATCGCGCGTCGGGCCGGCGTCCTGCTGGTGGGCCGGGCGGTCTCCGGGTCACCACAGATGCACCGGCCGGACCAGTAGCCGCCGCGGCCGGCCCGAAGCCCCCTCGACCTGGAGCGCTGATGACCAAAGCCATGTTCGGACTGTGCGCGGCGGCGGCGTTGGCGTTCCCGGCTCAGGCGGCACGGGCCCAATCCGGCGACGAGCCGAACCTCATCTTCTCCATCACCGGCGGCTACACGGGCGGTGGGCAACTCTGGAAGCTCGACAGGCAGGCCGTCCAGGCTCCCAGCGGCCAGTTCGACACCCTGGCACTCGAGCGCCGCCTGCGCCCGGGGTTCTCGGCGGTGCTTGGTGCCACGTTCTTCGGCTCGGCCCACGTCGGCGTCGGGCTCGAGGTCGCCCTCTTCGCCCTCGGCTCGGAATCGCGATGCGCCCCCCGCGACTCGTTCCGCACCGACCCGCAGCGCCTCAACGAACAGACCTGCGCTTCGATCCAGGGCAAGCACATCCCCACCAGTATGGTCGCGTTCCAGGGCGGCCTTACGTACCAGTTCGGCGACCGCCTGGGGGCGCAGCCCTACCTTCGGGCCGGCGGGGGGCTCGCGATCCTCGGCAATTCGTTCGTTCAGACGACGGCGGAGGTCGTGTCCAACAACCCCACCAGCTGCCTGACGGGCTGCACGCGCCTCGTGCTGGACGCGCCCCAGAGGAAGGAATTCGTCTGGACGGCCACACTGGCGGCCGGCGTGGCGCTTCCCATGGGGCCGGGATACCGGTTCCGCGCGGAAGTCAGGGATGGGATCACCGCACTTCCGGTGGTGACCGGGCCCGCGAACCCCCTGTCCACCACGTTGTTCGCCGTGACCGCCACATCCGTGCATCATGTGCTCTCGCTGACCTTCGGCATCGACGTGTTGCTCGAGCGCCGGCGGACCCGCCGCTACTGACGGCCGCCCGCGGCGCCGTGATCGCCGGCGGCGCTTCCACCCGGTACGCCGGGGTTCCGAAAGGACTGCTCGAGGTCGGCGGGCGCCGGCTCATCGACCGGGTCGTGGAAGCGCTTCACCAGGCGACCGGCGCACCGCCCGTCGTGATCGCGAACGCCCAGGACGCGGCGGCGTGGGTCCCGGGCCTCGCCGTGCACGCGGACGTCGTGCCTGACCAGGGTTCCCTAGGGGGGATCCTTACCGCGGTCGAGGCCCTGGGCGCGGCCGTTTGCGTGGCGTGGGACATGCCGTTCGTGCCCTCGGGCTTGCTGGCTGAACTGGCGTCGCTGCTGGAGAACGCCGACGCCGCGCTGCCGGAGAGCGACTCCCGTCGTGGCCTCGAGCCGCTTTGCGCGGCCTACGGCCCGGCGTGCGGCCCGGCCATCCGGGCGGCGCTCGCCCGGGGTGACCAGCGAGCCATCGGATTCCACTCCGACGTGAGGGTGGCCCGGCTGCCGCGGGCGTCCGTGTTGCAGTACGGCGACCCAGGCGTACTTTTCTTCAACGTGAATTCACCCCGAGACCTGTCGCGCGCGGAGGCGCTATGCCGGGCCCCCGGCTGATCGCGATCATAGGCAAGAAGAACGCCGGGAAGACGACCCTCGTCGTCGCCCTGGTGCGCGAGCTCATCCGTCGCGGCCACCGGGTCATGACCATCAAGCACGGCAGCCACCCGTTCGACATCGACGAGAAGGGTCGTGACACCTGGCGCCACATGCACGAGGGCGGCGCCGAGCGCGTGGTGATGGAGACGCCCAACTCGCGGGTGCTGATAGCGAAGCCGAATGAGCAGATGGGTCCGCGCGAGCTGGCCGGCCTGTACCTCGCCGACGCCCACTTCGTCGTGGTCGAGGGGTTCAAGTCTTCCGACCTGCCCAAGATCGAGGTGTACCGCGCGGCAGCGCACCCCGACCCGCTCTATTCTCCCGGAACGCCGGAAGCCAAGCACTACCTGGCCATCGTCACCGACGTGCGGGACTACAAGGCGCCCATTCCCGTCCTCCGGTTCTCCGACACCGCCTGGCTCTACCGGCTCACCGACATCATCCTCCAGGGCGCGGGATGAAACGCGCGTCGCGCGTGCTCGCCGCGACGCTCGTGGCGGGCTGCGCGGCGCGCGGATCACCCTCCCCTCTCGCTCCCGAGGTCCGGCGCCTGGCCGCGGAACTCGACAGCGCCTTCGCCTCCCCGGCGTTCGACCGGGCGATGTGGGGGGTGGTGGTGCAGTCGCTGGACAACGGCGAAGTGCTCTACCGCCGCAACGCCGAGAAGCTCTTCAAGCCGGCATCCAACCTGAAGCTCGTGACCGGCGCCGCGGCGCTGGTCCGCCTCGGGCCCGACTTCCGCTATCGCACCCCGGTCCTGGCGCGAGGCGCGAGGCACGGCGACACGCTCGCCGGCGACCTCGCGGTGATCGGGCGGGGTGACCCAAGTCTGTCGCAACGCGTGGCGGGCGGAGCCGACATCCTGGGCGCGCTCCGGCTGTGGGCCGACTCGCTGCGGGCGCGCGGCATCCGCGTCATCGCGGGTCGAGTGACGGGCGACGCGAGCTGGTTCCCCGACCCCATCCTCGGCGAGGGATGGATGTGGGACGACCTGCCGTTCGACTACGCGGCTCCGATCGGCGCGCTCCAGTTCAACGAGGCGGTCGCGGCCATCGAGATCGCGCCGGGCCGCACCGCGGGCGATCCCTGCCGCGCGACGCTCCTCCCATCGGGTGCTCCGCTTCGGGTGTTCTCCACCGCGGTCACGGCCCCGGCCGACTCGGCCATCAACACGATCGACTTCGACCGGGCGCCGTTCACCGACTCGGTGATCGTCACGGGGCGGCTCTCGGCCGGCCACGCGCCGGTACGCCTCGCGGTCGCCGTCCCCGACCCAACGCGCTACTTCGAGGCGGCGCTCACCCAGGTCCTGCGCGAGGCCGGCATCACGGTCGTCGGCGCGCCGGCCACCGCGACGGCGGCGGACACGCTCTTCATCTGGCAGTCCCTCCCGCTGCGCGACCTCATGCCGTTCTTCGAGAAGCCGAGCCAGAACCAGATCGGCGAGGCGCTGCTGCGCACCCTGGGCGGCGCGGCGCGCGGCGTGGCCTCGGTGGACAGCGGGCGCGCCACCGTGCGGGACGTGCTGCGAGGCTTCGGCATTCCGGACGACGCGTACCACATCGCCGACGGCTCGGGCGTCTCGCACTACAACTACGTGGCGCCGGAGCTGCTCGCGCGGGTCCTCTTCATGATGGGTCGGCGCCCCGACGCCCAGGTGTTCATCCAGGCGCTGCCGATCGCGGGCGTGGACGGCACGCTCGCGGGCCGCCTGCGCGGCACCGCGGCCGCGGGTAACGCGCACGCCAAGACCGGCGACATCTCCGGCGCGCGCACTCTGTCCGGCTACGTCACCACCTCCGACGGCGAGCGTCTGGTGTTCGTGCTGATGGCCAACCACTTCACCGCGCCGCGTCGCGT
This sequence comes from Gemmatimonadales bacterium, assembly GCA_030697825.1. Classification (NCBI taxonomy): domain Bacteria; kingdom Pseudomonadati; phylum Gemmatimonadota; class Gemmatimonadia; order Gemmatimonadales; species Gemmatimonadales bacterium. Next base: position 24,789 of record JAUYOW010000314.1, read on the forward strand.
GGTGGACGTCGTGCAGGACCTCGTCGTGGAGCGACTCGCCAACTTCCGCCGCGGCGCGCCGTCCGGCCGGTGATCGGCGTCCGCGAGGCGATCGACCACATCCTCGCCGGCGTCCCGGTGCTGGACGTCGAGGACGCCTCCCTGCTCGACGCGCGGGGCCGGGTACTCGCCGAGGAAGTGGATTCACCGCTCGACCTGCCGGCCCACCCGAACTCGGCCATGGACGGGTATGCGGTGCGCGCGGCCGACGTGCGCGGCGCGAGCCAGGACGCTCCGCGCCGCCTCCACGTGGTCGAGTCGGTCCCCGCCGGCCGTTTCCCGACCAGGGCCATCGGCGCCGGCGAAGCGACCCGCATCTTCACCGGCGCGCCGTTGCCCGATGGATCCGATGGAGTGATCCGCCAGGAAGACACGACGCGCGAAGGAGACGACGTCGTGGTGCTCTACGATCGCGACGCCGGAAAGAACCTCAGGCTCGCGGGCGAAGACCTGAGAAAGGGCGCGCGCGTGTTCGACTCCGGCGCGGTCCTCGGTCCCGCGCAGCTCGGCGTGCTGGCTTCGATGGCCCGGTCCCGCGTCCGGGTCCGGAAGCGCGCCCGCGTGGCGATCATAGCCTCGGGCGACGAGATAGTGGACCTGGACCAGGCGGAAGAGATCCTCGCCGGACGGAAGACCGCGACATCGAATTCGTACACCCTGCACGCGCTGGTGCTGGAGTCCGGCGCGACGCCGGTGCCGCTGGGCATCGCCGCAGACACGCTGGAGAGCGTGCGCGCGCTCTTCGGGCGCGCGACGCGCGAGTCGGACCTCATCGTATCGACGGCGGGCGTCAGCGTGGGCGAGCACGATTTCGTGCGCGACGCGCTCGCCGCGCTGGGCGCGGAGTTGGGCTTCTGGCGCGTGCGGATGCGGCCCGGGTCGCCACTCGGCTTCGCCACGGTGGCCGGCGTGCCGTGGATAGGGCTCCCCGGCAACCCGGTGAGCACGATGGTCTGCTTCGAGCTGTACGTGCGCCCCGCCATCCGGAAGATGCACGGCCACCGCGACCTCTTCCGCCGCACCGTGCCCGCGGTGACCGAAGAGCCGATCAAGACGGGCGGCCGCCTCACCCACTTCCTGCGCGCCGTCTTGACAGAGACCGACGCCGGCTACCGCGCGCGGCTCACCGGCCCCCAGGGCTCCGGAATACTGACGTCGATGGCGAAGGCCAACGCGCTCCTCATCGTGCCGGAGGACCGCAACGAAGTCCCCGCCGGCTCCACCTTGTCCGCGCTCCTGCTGGACGATTCGCGCTCGACCGAACACCCTCCACTAGGATGAAGACACGCCCCATGCCGACACTTTCGCGCCTCGCGTGCGCCGCCCTCATCCTTGGCGGACCAGCCGCGACAGCGGCCGCGCAGCTCCCGGTCCATGGCTACGCCGACGGCTTCGTCCGGAAGTCCGATCCCGCCGACCCCGCGGTCCGCTATCGCGTGGCGGTGCGCGACGACGACCGGCGTGCCTACCACGTGGAGATGGAGATCCGCAACGTCGCCGACTCGGCGCTCGCGCTCCAGCTGCCCAACTGGGCCCCCGGATCGTACCGCATCACCAACGCCTGGCGCCGCATCCGGGGCCTGGCCGCCACGGATGCCGCCGGCCGGCCGCTCGCGGTGACGAAGCCGGACAGCCTGACGTGGACGGTCCGGACCGGAGGCGCGCCGAGCGTCGTCGTGCGGTACGCCGTCGAGGTGGGTTCATCGCCCAACAATCGCTCCTATCTCGGTCGCGAGGCGGGCCTGATCGACGGGCCGGCCACGTACCTCTACCTCGCGGGCCGCCAGCACCTGCGGGCGCAGGTGCGGTTCGCGCTGCCGGCCGGATGGCGCATCGGCACCGGCCTGGAAGCCTCCCTGGACTCGACGGTGTACCTCGCGCCCTCTTACGACGTCCTGATCGACTCGCCGGTGCTGGTGGGCCGCATTCAGCGCTGGGTCTTCACCGCGGACGGCACCCCGCACCAGATCGTGATCGCGAACGACGGCCGCCCGGTCCCCTTCGACACGCTCGCGTTCGTCGACATGGTCCGGCGGATCACCGAGACCGCCATCGCCATTTTCGGCCAGGCGCCCTACCGGGACTACACGTACATCTTCGTGGTGGGGAGCGGCGGCGGGCTCGAGCACCTCAACTCGACCACCATCGGCGTCACCGCCGACAGCCTCGCGGTGGACGTGCGCAGGGCGGCGAGCGTGACCGCACACGAGTTCTTCCACACCTGGAACGTCAAGCGCATCCGCCCCGCCATCCTGGGCCCCTTCGATTACACTCGGCCCCAGCGGACGCTGGACCTATGGTTCGCCGAGGGGAACACCAGTTACTTCGGCGGGATCATTCAACTGCGCGCGGGCCTGATCACGCGCGACGGCTACCGGGGGATCGTGCGCAACCTCATCAGCGCGCACCACGCCAATCCCGCGCGTCTGGTCGTGAGCCCGGAGCGCGCCTCGTGGACGACGTGGGACGGGCCGGAGGCGAATGACGGGTACAGCATCTCCTACTACGACCAGGGCCAGCTCCTCGGCCTGCTGCTCAACATCGCGATCCGTGATTCCACGGAGAACCGGCGCAGCTGGGAGGACGTCTTCCGCTATCTGTTCGCGCGCTTCTCGGGAGAGCGCGGCTTCACCTCCGAGGACCTGATCCACTCCGTGAACGCCGTCTCGGGCCGGGATTTCCAGGACTTCTTCCGGAAGTACGTGAGCGGCGCCGCCGAGATACCGTGGAACGACTACCTCGAGCGCGTCGGCTGGCACGTCGAGTTCCGGGACTCCGTGGAGCCGGTGGACCTTCGACTCGAGTTCGTCCCGCCCGGTATGGCGTTCGGCGCGCCCGGCCCCACCGACCAGTGGCGGCTCCAGGTCACCCAGGGCACGGCGTGGGCGTTGGCAGGCCTCATAACGGGCGACGTGCTGGTGCGCGTCAACGGGCGGAACGTGCTCGCCTCGCCCGTCGCCTTCGACGCCTTCCGCACGCTTCGAGAGGGCGACACGATCACGCTGGATGTGCTCCGCGGCGGACGCCCGCTTACCATTCCAGTACGTGGCCAGCCATACCGGACCAGCGTGGCGGTAGTGACCGAGATGCCTGACGCGAGCCCGCGCGCCTTGCGGCTGCGCGAAGGCATGCTGGCGGGGACGACGGATAGATAGACGAGCCGGGGCGCGCACCGGACCGCGCGCGGCGCGCCCACGCACCAGGCACCGATACCGACGAACGCTGGGGACATCGATGGAGCTCAAGATCAGTCAAGGCATGCTGGACGCGCTGCACCACGCCGGCCACGTGCCGGAGGACATCAGGCGCCGCCTGGGCGCCATTCAACCTCTAGCGGGCGCTACGCCGCCGCGGTTCCGGCTCACCTTGTCGGAGGATGAGGCGATGGAGCTATCCGAGTTGCTGCAATGGCATGTGCGCAGCGACCCGACGACCGGCAGGCCGACGCCCGAGACGGCCCCGTACGCCGACATCATCCAGGCGATCTCGGACCAGCAGTTCTGACGGTGGCTAGATGACCACGCCGGGCGCTCGCGGGAATGGCGAAACGTGATGACTGGGAAGGTGGCCGACCGCGACGCCGTACTCGGCGACTACTCCTACGCAACGGGCAGCAGGCGAGCAACCGAAGCGTCGCGGTCTTCCTGACCGACAGGTGCTGCAGACCACAGGAGTTGCCTGCATTCCTGGCCGACGCGCTGCGGATCCAGGACTCGTTCACGCGCGCGTCGTCCGGCTGACCGGATCTCGGCTACCTTCCGGGGCGCTCCCGGATGCGCAGGTGGTACGTGACACCGATGGTGAGCGCGCCGTCGCGCGCCCTGGTTCGCGGGATGTAGCCGCCGCTCAGGCCGTCGGCCTTGGGGCGGACCCAGTAGCTCCAATACTCGATCCGGCCGGCGACATTGCTGCCGGGCTTCTGCCCGAAATCGTAGCCGATCCCGAATCCGCCGCCGGTCTCCGTCATCACGCCGCCAGATTGATTGAGGACCGGAGGTGCGCCGTGCCGGACGTACACGAGCGAGCCGCCAAGAAAGACCGGAGCGGCCGGCTTGAACCGGAAGAGCAGCCCGCCGTCGACCCGCACCGACGGCACCCGGTCGTTCGTGGTGGATAGCGGGCTCCCGTCCCGGTCCTCGCGGCGGCTGCGGTACGTGAAGGCGCCACTCAGGTGCAGCCCGAACCGTCGGCCGAGGGGCGACTGGAGCCGGCCGGTGAGAATCGGACCCCGGCTGAGGGTGTAGGTGTACGTGCTCCCGGCGGAGTCGGTGGAGCCCGCCCGGGCGCCGTAGGAGCTGAAGCCGATCAGGACGGAGGCCGCGGGCGGGAAGGCCACGGCGCGGGCGGGCGGGGCCGGCAGAGGGCCGACCTGCGCGGCTGCGATGACCGGCGCACCGGCGAGGAGAACGCCAAGCACCCGGCAGCAGCGTGCGACCTGAACCGTCATCCGGCCCTCATTTTGGCGATGGCTTCGGTGAGCTTCGGCACGATCTCGAACGCGTCACCGACGATGCCGTAGTCGGCGACCTTGAAGATCGGCGCGTCCTTGTCCTTGTTGATCGCGACTATGACCTTCGCCGTCCTCATGCCCGCGAGGTGCTGGATCGCGCCGGAGATGCCCACCGCGATGTAGAGTTGCGGGCTCACCGTCTTTCCCGTCTGGCCCACTTGATCCGCGTGCGGCCGCCACCCGGCATCCACCACCGCGCGCGACGCCCCGACTGCTGCGTTCCCGAAGGCCTTCGCGAGGTTTTCGAGGAGGAAGAAGTTCTCCGGCCCCTTGAGACCGCGCCCTCCCGACACGACGACGGGCGCTTCCGCCACGTCCATAGCGCCCTGCTCCGCGGCCTTCACCTCACGCACGACTACGCGCGCAGCGTCCGCCACGGCGCGGATGTTCTCTATCGTCCCCGCTCTCTGGGACTGCCCGGGCGTGAAGGTGTTGGGCCGAATGGAGACGAGCGCCGGCGTGGCGTCGACCTCGACCTGCTGAATGGCCTTTCCGGCGTACACCGGCCGCGTCGCCCGCACTTTGCCGCCTGCCACCTCGAGCGCGATCGCGTCGGTCGCCAGCGGCACGTCGAGCTGGACCGCCAGCCGCGGCGCCAGGTCGCGACCCGTCGCAGTCGCACCGACCACCACCGCGGCGTAGCCGCCCGCCTTGGCCTGCGAGGCGATGGTCGACGCGTACCCATCGGGCGCGTACCGCGCGAACGTTGGGTGCGTCGCGACGAGAACGCGGTCGGCGCCAACATCTCCGAGCCCGGCGCCCGGAGCGTCCACGCCGGGCCCGCCCACCACGATCGCATCCACCGAGCCGCCGAGCGCGTCGGCGAGCTGACGCGCCGCCCACACCACCTCCCTGCTCACCTTGCGCAGCGCGCCGTCGCGCTGCTCGGTCACGGCCAACACGTTCCCCATCACAGCACCTTCGCTTCGGTCTGGAGGAGACGGACCAGCTCCGGGACCGCGTCCGGCCCCTCGCCGACGATCCGGCCTTCCTTGCGATCGGCGGGAAGGGTGAGTCCCGTCGCCTTGAGCCTCGCCGCGCCGAAGGCCGCGGGCTTCACCTCGACCGGCTTCTTCTTCGCCGCCATGATCCCCTTGAGCGCCGGGTACCGCGGCGTGTTGAGGCCCTTCTCGCAGGTGAGCACGGCGGGGAGCGCGAACTCGACCACCTCGACTCCGCCCTCGATCTCCCGCTCGGCCACGCCTTTGCCGCCCTCGAGCTCGAGGTGCGCCACCGTCGTCACGCACGGCAGCCCGAGCAGCTCGGCCACCATCGAGCCCACCTGATGGTTGTAGTCGTCCACCGCCATCTTGCCGAACAGGATGAGGTCGTAGCCGCCGTCCTTGAGTTCGGCGGCGATGGCCTTGGCCACCGCGAGGCCGTCCGCGGGAATCGTGTCGGCCTTGAGGAGGATACCCCGGTCCGCACCCATCGCGAGCGCGGTGCGCATCGTTTCCTGCGCGGCGTCGGGGCCGAGGCTGACCACTACGACCTCGCCGGCGCCGGCCTTCTCCTTGCGCTGCAGCGCCTCTTCGACGCCGTACTCATCGTACGGGTTGAGCACGAACTTGACGCCCGCCTCGTCGATCGAGACCCCGTCGGCGCCGATCTTGATGCGGGCCTCGGTGTCGGGGACGCGCTTGATGCAAACGGCGATCTTCACGGACTGGTTCCCAAGCTAAAGGTTGCGCTGATGCGGGAGCGGGGAGCGGGGAGCGGTACCTTCACTGCGCGACCTCGCGTGAGCACCAGTGGTACCGCTCCCTGCTCCCCCTATTCGTAGGCGGCGATCCCGGTGATATCCTCTCCGAGGATGAGCGTGTGCATGTCGTGCGTGCCCTCGTACGTGTACACGCTCTCGAGGTTGGCCATGTGCCGCATCGCGGAATACTCGGCCAGGATCCCGTTCGCGCCTAACAGACGGCGCGCCTCGCGGGCACACTCGCACGCCATGTTCACGTTGTTGCGCTTGGCGAGCGATACCTGCTGCGGCCGCATCGTCCCCTGGTCCTTGAGCCGGCCCAGCTGGAGGCAGAGGAGCTGGCCCTTGGTGATCTCGGTCAGCATCTGCGCCAGCCGCGCCTGCTGGAGCTGGAACGCGGCGATGGGCTTCTTGAACATCACCCGCTGCTTGCCGTAGCTCAGCGCCTCGGCGTAGCACCCCATCGCCGCGCCGACCGAGCCCCACGCGATCCCGTACCGCGCCTGCGTGAGGCACATCAGCGGTGACTTGATCCCGCCTGACTTGGGCAGGAGCGCGTCCTTCGGCACCGAGACGTTCTCGAGCACCAGCTCCGATGTGTCCGAGGCGCGGAGCGAGAGCTTCCCCTTCTGGTCCTTCGCGCTGAAGCCGGGTGTGTCCGTGGGGACGATGAAGCCGCGAATGGTCGTCGCGTCGTTGAGGTCGCCCGTCTTGGCCCAGATGATGGACACCTGTGCCGTGGAGCCGTTCGTGATCCACATCTTGGCGCCGTTCAGGACCCAGCCGTCCTTCGTCTCCCTCGCGGTGGTGATCATGCCGGCGGGATTCGAGCCGTAGTCAGGCTCGGTCAACCCGAAGCAGCCGATCTTCGCGCCCGACGCGAGCTTGGGGAGCCAGTGTTTCTTCTGCTCCTCAGAGCCGAAGGCGTAGATCGGGTACATGACCAGCGCGCCCTGCACCGATGCGAACGAGCGCACGCCGGAGTCGCCGCGCTCCAGCTCCTGCATGATGAGCCCGTACGCGACGTTGTTGAGCCCCGCGCAACCGTACTCCTCCGGGAGGTTCGCGCCGAAGAAGCCCAGCTCCGCCATTTCCGGCACGAGATGCTTCGGGAACCTCCCTTCGAGGTAGTGCTCGTTGATGACCGGCATGAGCTTGTCGTCCACCCACTGCCGGACGGTGTCGCGGACGGCGCGCTCCTCTTCCGACAGGAGCGAATCAACGTCGTAGAAATCCACACCTTCGAAACGCGGGGCCATGTCTCGCCTTCAGTTCGGTGTCAGTCCGTTCGCGCCACGCTGGCGCGGCCTTGGGGCGCGCGCACCCGCCGGCGCGCGGAAGGGACCACGCCCACTTCGCTCGCCTTGCGCCGGAACAGCGGCCCGTGGTCCACTTCGATTCCGTTCTCGTGTTGCCAGAGGTGCACCATCTCGTGGAGGAGCGTGTGCGCCGCTTCCTCCCACCCGTGCCGGTCGATGTGCCGGCGGCTGATCGTCAGCTCGTAGGGACGGCCGGTGCCGTGGCGCAGGCCGAGCTGGCCGAGGCGGGTGCTCATCCGTCCGGAGATCCGAATTGGCAGCTCGGGGAGCGTCCCGCCGAAATGCCGCGCGTTGCAGTCGGCGAAGAGGTGCCGCAGTCGCACCAGCTTCTCGAGATCACCCGGGCGTGCCCGGTCCACCGACCACCGCCGGCGCGGCGGCCCAGCAACGTGCTCCTCCGCCTTGAACGAGAGGATCTCGTGCTCGGCGGCTCGGCGCGTCTCTCGGCGGGTGCCCGGCTTCAGGAACCGGACCACGGCCTTGAGCACCCGGTCCGGCGCCTGCGCGTAGCCGCGGTGGATGCTCAGCACCCGCCTGGGCGAGAGGCTCACCATCACGCTGCGGTTGTCGGTGACGCGCACGCTCCGCAAGTCCTTGAGCCCGAGCGCCTCGAGCCTCCTGGCGAGCAGGACCTCTTCCGGAAGCGTGATCCTGATCGGCGGCCGCGCGCCGCGGGTCGGAGCATGGGCCGGATCGCGGCCCGTTTCCTGGTCGCTGGTACGCCAACGCACTCCGAGCCTAGCGCGCAAAGTCTTCTCCTTCCGCCAAACAGAATCGTCCCTTCGCGGCATCGAAGCGATGGATCTCGACCCGGATCCGGTCGGGGCCGATCCGCACGACGTTGAAGCTCGAAGCCCGCTTCCCCCTGGACCGGGTCGAGAGCGTGCCCGCCGTAGAGACGACCACCCGCCTGCCGGCGCGTTCGATCTTGCCGATCCCTTCCTCGTGATCGTGGCCGCAGCAGACCACGTCCGCGCCGCATCTCGCGATGCCGTCGAGCGCCGCCTGCGGATGCGCCAGCCCCCAGCGCCGCGACAGCCGCCCCTTCAGCACGTTGTGGTGGAGGACCAACACTCTGGCCGTCCCCACCGGCGCCGAGCCGAACGCCCGCTCGGCGCGGTCGATCTCGCTCCCCGGCAGGTGCCCCTTCACGGTGAGATCGCGCAGGTTCCAGGTGAGCGAGCCCGGATGCAGGCCGTGCGCCGAGACCGTGCCGCAGATGACCGCGCCATCGACCGACAGCGTCGGCCTCAACTCCTCGGAAATGTAGCGCCGATATTTGCGATACCGCGCCGCACCGAGCAGTGGAATCCCGAGCGGTTCACGCCACCATTGGACATCGTGGTTGCCCGGCACGACGTGCACCGGCGCCAGCGCGGCCGCGAAGCGGAAGAACGCGCGGGCGCGCTGGAGCTCGCCGGCCCGCGCACGCTGGCTGTGGTCGCCGGAGACGATCGTCGCGGTGGGCGCGAGGTCCGGGAGCTGTGCCTCGACCGCTTCCAACTGCCTGACGTCCGCCAATCCGCCGAAGTGGATGTCGGACAAGTGGACGATCGTCGTCACCGGCGGGCTCCCGTCAACCCTTCACCCTTTCCGCGACCGCCTTCGCGAACTCCATCGTGCTCGCCTTCCCGCCCAGGTCCGTCGTACACACCCCATCGTCCCGGATGGTCCGAGTCACGGCGTCCTTCACCTGCCGCCCCGCGTCCAGCTCGCCGAGGTGCTCGAGCATCATGGCGGCGGCGAGGATCAGCGCCGCCGGGTTGGCCAGCCCCTTGCCGGCGATGTCCGGCGCCGTCCCGTGCACTGCCTCGAAGATCGCCGCCTTGGTCCCGATGTTCGCGCTCGGCGCCAGGCCGAGGCCGCCGATCAGGCCCGCCATCTGGTCCGACAGGATGTCGCCGAACATGTTGGTCGTCACGATGACGTCGAACTGATCGGGCTTGATCACCAGCTGCATGGCCGCGTTGTCGATGATCTTGTCGTCGAACTCGATCTTGCCCTCGTACTCACTCGCGATCCCCCGTCCCACCTCGAGGAACAGCCCGCTCACCATCTTGAGGATGTTCGCCTTGTGGACGAGCGTGACCTTGCTGCGCCCCTGGTGCAGCGCGTACTCGAAGGCGAACCGCACGATCCGCTCGCACCCCTGCCTCGTCACGATCGCCAGCGACTCGGCCACGGCCCTGGGATCGTCGCCCACCTGGACGAAGTGCTCTACGCCGGCGTAGAGCCCCTGCGTGTTCTCGCGCACCAGCACCAGATCGATGTGGTCGTAGGAGCGGAACGGTAGGATGGTCTTGACCGGCCGCAGGTTGGCGTAGAGGTCGAACTCCTTCCGGAGCGCCACGTTCACCGAGCGGTGGCCGCCGCCCACCGGCGTTGCCAGCGGCCCCTTGAGCGCGATCCTGGTCGCGCGGATCGACTCGATCGCCGGGATCTGCAGCGTCTCGCCGCGCCGTTCGACCGCGCCCGCCGCACCCGTCTCCTGCCGGTCCCAGGCGAAGTCGATGCCCGTCGCGTCGAGCACGGCGAGGGTCGCGTCGGTGATCTCGGGGCCGACGCCGTCGCCGGGGATCAGCGTGACGCTGTACGCCTGGAGGGTCGAATGCGTGACCAGGGAAGCGCGCATCAGTGCATTCCTCCGACGGCCGCGCCCGCCGCGCCGGCCAGCGCCGCCTCTGCTGTGGATGACGCCGCGCCGACCACCCGGCCGCGCCACAGCACCTCTCCGATACGCGCATCCACGACGACCAGGACGTACTCGGCGGTGAGTGCGCCGGGGTGGCCGGTGATCCTCACCACCGCGGGGACGATCGCCATCCGCGCGCCGGTCATGGCGACCAGCGTCCGGATGCCCGACCAGAGCGGCTCCGGCACCCGCTGGACCCGCGGGCCGGCTAGATACCCAGTCGGCAGCCGGTCGGGATCAACCCCGAGGGTCGGAGAGCGCCGCGCCGCCCTGCGCTGCTCCGGGAGCCCCATCCAGCTGACTTCGCGCGCATCCCGCCGGAGGGCCGTATCGAGGGCGGCATTCGCCACCTCGATCAGGGCCAGGCGGCGCGCATCGATCTCAGCAAGCCGGTCCGACGAGTCCCCGACCACGATGCCGCCAACCGCCATCAGAAGCGCGCTGGAGCCCGCCAGAGAGCCAACCGGGAGCGAACCGACTGGGTTAGACGCAAAGGGGTCTTCGGGCGTTACGCGGGCGGACGATCGACTCCCACAACTCCAGAGAGCCGCTGCCGCTATCGCTACGACACCATATCGACACTTACAAGACATTGGCTTCACCGCTGGGGGTGGGGCCTAGCTGGAGCGGAAAAAGCTAACTGAGGGCTTGGCCCCCGTCTACGCGAATGATCTCGCCGGTGATGTGGCGCGCCGCGTCGGTACATAGGAACACGATGAGCTGGGCGATGTCGTCCGGCTCCCCCAGCCGGCCGAGCGGCGTCTGGCCGCGCGCCCGCGCCACGAGCTCCTCGGAGAGGTGCTGGGTGAGCTCGGTCTTCACGAACCCCGGGGCTACGGCGTTGACGTTCACGTTGGCCGGCCCCAGCTCCACCGCCGCGGCGTGGGTCAGACCGATGAGGCCCGCCTTGGAGGCGGCATAGTTGGCGACCCCGAAGCCCGGCTTCATGGCCATGATCGATGCGACGTTCACGATCTTGCCGTAGTGTTGGCCGCGGAAGATGGGCGCCACCGATCTGATCATGTGGAACGCACCGGTGAGATTCGTCTCGACGACGTCACGCCAGGCCGTCGTGTCGGTCTTCCAGAGTGCCGCGTCGCGCGAGATGCCGGCGTTGTTGACCAGGATGTGGACGCCGCCCAGGGCGTTCTTCGCCGCCTGAACGAAACGATCCACCTCTTCCAGGCTGCGCACATCGCAGCGGTCGCAGAAGACGGGGACGTTGAGGCTCCTGAGGACGGCCTCGGTCATCGCGGCCTGGACCGCCACGTCGCGGCCCGGCAGCTCGACGTAGTTGAACGCGACGCCGCAGCCGCGGCGCGCGAGCTCGAGCGCCGTGGCCCGGCCGATGCCGGTGGCGGCGCCGGTGACGATCGCGCCCTTCCCGCGCAAGTCGAACTTCGACCCGGCGGGCTGGGGCTGCTCTTGGTGCGTGACTTCCTCGAGGAGCGCCGTGACGGCGTCCTGCTGGGGCTTGGGCACGGCGCGAAAGTACGCCTCGGCCAGATGGGCCGCAAGGCCGGGTCATTGACGGGCCCGAGACCCCAACGCTATGCTAGCCCTCAACATGCGACCAATCCTGTCCGGACTCGTCTGGGTCGCGGTCGCCGCGCTTGGCGCGCTCGGCTTCGGCGTGATGGCGCTTTCCCGCGGCGAGACCGTCAGCGCCGCGTGGCTTCTCATCGCCGGCGTCTGCACTTACGTGGTCGCGTTCCGCTTCTACTCGCGCTTCCTCGCAACCAAGGTCTTCGGGCTCGACGACCGCCGCGCCACGCCGGCGGAACGGCTGAACAACGGCCGCGACTTCGTGCCGACGAACAAGTGGGTGTTGTACGGCCACCACTTCGCGGCCATCTCGGGCGCGGGGCCGCTCATCGGCCCCGTCCTCGCGGCGCAGTTCGGCTTCCTGCCGGGCACGCTGTGGCTCATCGCCGGGGTGGTGCTGGGCGGCGCGGTGCAGGACTTCACGATCCTCTTCGCCTCGATGCGCCGCGACGGCAAGTCGCTCGGCCAGATGGCGAAGGAGGAGGTGAATCCGGCCGCCGGGTTGGCCGCCATGGTCGCCATCCTGGCGATCATGATCATCCTGCTGGCCGTGCTCGCGCTGGTGGTCGTGAACGCGCTGCGCGACAGCCCGTGGGGGCTCTTCACCATCGGCTGCACGGTGCCCATCGCCCTCCTCATGGGCTGGTGGATGAAGCGGTTCCGGCCCGGGAAAGTGGCCGAGGCCTCGGCCATCGGCGTGGCGCTGCTGGTGCTGGCGCTGGTGGGCGGCCAGTGGGTGTCGGAGCATCCCGCGCTCTCGTTCGCCTTCACGTGGTCCGGGACGCAGCTGGCCTGGGCGGTGATCGGCTACGGCTTCATCGCGTCGGTGCTTCCGGTGTGGATGCTGCTCTGCCCGCGCGACTACCTCTCGACCTTCCTCAAGATCGGGACCGTGCTGGTCCTCGGCGTGGCGATCCTGATCCTGCTGCCGCCGCTCAGGCTGCCTGCGGTCACCCAGTTTGCCGACGGCTCGGGGCCGGTGTTCGCCGGCAAGCTGTTCCCGTTCGCGTTCATCACCATCGCCTGCGGCGCCGTTTCGGGGTTTCACTCGCTGGTGGCGAGCGGCACCACGCCCAAGATGGTGACCAAGGAGACCGACGCCCGGCTCATCGGCTACGGCGGCATGCTGACCGAGTCGTTCGTGGGCCTCATGGCGATGGTCGCGGCGGCGACGCTGGATCCGGGCGTGTACTTCGCGATGAACGTGGGGCCCGGCATCCTGGGCGGCACGGTCGAGAGCGCCGCGCAGCAGATCGGCGAGTGGGGCTTCACGCTCCAGCCCGAGCAGATGACCGAGTTGGCCCGCCAGATGGGCGAGACCACGCTGCTTTCGCGCACCGGCGGAGCGCCCAGCCTCGCCGTGGGGATGGCCGGGATCCTCGGCGGGGTCTTTACCGGCCCCGGCCTCGCGCTCTGGTACCACTTCGCCATCATGTTCGAGGCGCTGTTCATCCTAACCACGGTGGACACGGGGACGCGGGTGGGGCGGTTCATGCTCCAGGAGCTCGGCGGGCACGTCTGGAAGCCTTTCGGCCGCACCTCGTGGTATCCGAGCATCGTGTTGTCGAGCGCGCTGGTGGTGGGCGGATGGGGCTACTTCCTCTATCAGGGCGTGGTGGATCCGCTGGGCGGGATCAATTCGCTGTGGCCGCTGTTCGGGATCGCGAACCAACTGCTGGCGGCCGTGGCCCTCTGCGTGGGCACTACGATCATCATCAAGATGGGGAAGGCTCGCTACGCCTGGGTGACCCTGGCGCCGCTGGCCTGGCTCGTCACGGTGACGCTGACTGCCGGCGTTCAAAAGGTGTTCGCCGCCGACCCCAGACTGGGCTTCCTGGCGCACGCCAGCTCGCTCGTGGGCTCGACCAACGCCGGTGCGGCGCGGATGATCCTCAACGACCGGCTGGACGCGGGGCTGGCGCTGGCGTTCATGAGTGTCGTGGTGGTGGTGATCGCGGCTTCGGCGAGGGAGTGGTGGATGGTGCTGT
>JAUYOW010000315.1 GCA_030697825.1 Gemmatimonadales bacterium
AGCGCGATGCCCAGGCGCGCTTCGTACGCTTGCGCCGGCCGGCCGCCCTCTTGCGCGGGCGCGGGCGGGAGGAACCGCGCGACGACCCGCGCGTAGAGCGCCGGCTCGGCGTTCTCGGCGGAGAGGAGGCGCGCGGCGGCCTGGTTGCTGAAGCCGCCACCACCGAACTCGCGATCCCGCAGCGCGGCGAGATCGCCCAGCACCTCGCGCGACTCGAGCACCGCGAACGCGCGCGAGCGCGCGAGCGCCGTCTGCACGATCTCGGTGAGGAGCGCCGTGGGCACCTGGATGTCGCCGCGGACCTCGACGCGCTGCACCTGGACCAGGCGCCGCGCCGTCCCCACCTCCCCCGCCGTTGCGGGCGCGTGGAATCGCCCACCCGCCAACGGCCGAACGGGCGCTCCGATGGGGAGCGCCTCGGCCGTCGCGCCGGCCACGCGGACGATGCGGATCCGCGCCGCCGCTTCCTCGACGCGGCCCAGCGGCTGCCGGGTCGCGGGGTCGCGGACCTCGTCGCCGTCGGCCCACAGGGTGACGATGCCGCCGTCGGGGACGGCGCCCGTGCCCGTCACGCCCAGCACGAGGCTTCCGTCGGGGCGGACTTCGCGCACCACGCCCTCCGCGCTCGCCGGCGCGTACTCCGCGGCCACCCGCCGGCCGATGTCGTTCATGGTGCGCTGGAGCAGGTTCCGGTAGCTGACCGACAGGTCCAGCACGCGCTCGCCCGCGCGCACCCGCTCCTGCTGCGTCCCCTCGACATAGGTGGCGTAGAATATCTGCCCGTTCCGCACATCATAGAACGACACGTCCACGCCGACCTTCAGGATGTAGTAGGTCGCGCCGTCGGGGCCCGTCTCGGAGAGGGCGTCGGCGCGCGAGATCGCCGCGCGGACGAGGAAGTCGGGAATGACGCGCTGCCCCGCGATGTCGCCCGCGCGGCCGGTCGAGACCTCCAGGCGCTCCTGCTCCGTGGCGAGCCCGCCCGCCGCGATGGGCGGGAGGAAGTTCAGCCCCGGCGCCGCCTCGGCGAGGCTCTCGTGCAGCCAATAGATGAGGGTGGCCTGCGGCAGGACGTAGTCGCGCTGCACCAGCTCGCTTCGCTGCTCCACGCTTGCCACCAGGTGCGAGAAGCCGCCGCTCCCCGCGCTCCGGTTGAGGCCGGGGCTCGACGCCACGAGCCCCACCCAGGCGCGGTTCGGATTGTCGGCGAGCGGCCGGCCGGTGACGGAGAACCGCTGCTGCGCCTGCTCCACGCGCACCACGCCCACCACCTGCCCCGCCGAGTCCCGGACCTCGAGGCGAGCGCCCTCGCGCAATCCTCCCGCCGACCCGACGCCGAGGGCGAGGCGTCCGTCCGCCAGCTGCTGGACGACCCGCGCCCGCACCCCCGGCCGGTACCGGTCACGCACCCGGGTTGCCAGCTCCCGCTCCGTGCCGGCCAAGGTGTTCCTCAAGGCCTGGACCGCCTCGGCTGCGGTGAGGTCCGCGCCGGCGTCCTTCCTGATGTTGGTGCTACCGGTCAGCTCCTGGATGTGATAGACCTCGCCGGTGGCGGGGTTGAGGAACTCCAGCATCACGGTGGTCGAGACGAGGTACTCGGTGGTGAGCGCCTTGTCCACGCGCTCGATGTCGGCGCGGGTGACGAAGGCGCGGGCGGCGATGCGCGATGCCAGCTCGGCACGGGCGACGAGCGCGGTGTCGGCGCCCAGGGGCAGCATCTCGAGCTGCGGCAGCGGCGCCAGCGCACCGTGCAGCGCGGCGCGCTGCGCGCCCTCCTCGAAGACCTGGAGGAAGCGCGGATCGATGAGGCCGCCCTTGGCAGCCTGCAGGACGCGGAAGGAAAGAAGCTGGCAGCGGACGCGCTCGACCGGCTCCTGCGCTCTCAGCGGCACAGCGAGGACCAGCATCAGGGCGAAGGCGCCTCCACGGCGCGAGCCGTGGCGCCGAGCATGCCGTCCGACGCCGCGAGCGACGGGGGGGCGCCTGAGCCCGGGCACGACCAAGCTAGATCGCGCTGATGTCGATCGGCCGCGGAGGCTCGCTGCGGGCCGATGCCTCGCTCACCTGCACCGCCTGATTGGCGGAGCGCGCCTGCACAACCGCCGAGTGGATCGCGGCCCCGAGCCGCTGCTGCTGCGGGATCGCGTTCACTATCGCCGGCATGTCCACCGTCGCGGCCTGGCGAAGGCGGTTGGCGTAGACCAGCTGCGCCGGGTCGTTGGCGATGTTCTGCGCCGCGGCCTGCGCCTCGCCGGTGAGGTGGCGCGCCTCGTCGAGCGCGAATACGTCGTAGAGCAGGGCGAGCGTCGAGTTGAACCCCACCGAGGTCACGTTGCGCGACTGCGCCTCGGAGAGCTGATGCTGCTCGTACTGCCGCTGCGCGGTCGCCTGCTCCAGGCGCTGGGCGTGGTCCTCGGCGTTCAGCTGCACGCGGTTCTCGCCGCCCCGCTGCTCGAGGCTGTCCACCGACGCCAGCTCGCGCCGGATCTCGGCCCGCCGCTCCGACGTCCCCACCACCGCCTCCATCACGTAGGACGACTTGAGCAGGAGCCGCGTGGCGCGGTCGAACAGCGCGCGGGTCGTGTCAACGCGCGAGAGGAGCCGCGCGATCTCGGGCGACGGCCCGCTGGCCACGCGCTCGACGGTGCGGCGAAGCCGCCCTATCTGCGCATCGGCGGGCGACGCGCACAACGCGAGCGAGACGAGCGGCACGGCCCACCCGACGGCACGACGGTTGACGGACATGCGAACTCCTCCTTCCTACTGCCTTACCGCGAAGACGAGCTCGTTGCCACGCTGGTTGCGGAGGTCCAGCGTGCCGAATCCGGGGATCTCGCGCGCCGCGTCGAAAACCTCGCCCATCAGGTCCTCGCGGGTGCGGGTGAACATCACCTCGATGCGTATCCGATGGTTCGCCAGGTCGAGCAGCGTCTGCCGCGCCGAGGTCACGTCTTCGGTACCCTGTACGGCTTGGAGGAATGCGCGCGCCTGGGCGAAACCGCTGAACCCCACCAGCTCCACGATGTAGAGCTCGCCACGAGAGGCAGCGGTCCGCGCCGCCCGCGTCAACTGCGGGATGAGCCGCTCCGCCGCGATCTCCGAGACTCGAGTGGCGGCTCGCTGACGCGCGATGAGCGGATCCGACGCCTGGGCCGCGCTCTCGACGGTCCCGCTCGCGAGCAGCCGCCCCGTCGAGGCGTCGATGGCGCGATAGGTCATCATCGCTCGCCGGGTCTCGAGACCGCTCGGGTCGCGCCCGGTGTTGATGATGGTCGTGGCGCCCACGATGACGACCTGGGCGTGGAAACGCTCGTTGGCGCGGCGGGCGAAATCCGCCAGCCGGTCGCCCTGCTTCACGATATCCGCGGTGAGCCCCGGCAGGTCGGCGCGGAGCTGCTGCACCGAGCCCTGATCGAGCACCGTGAACTGGTTGCGGTTGAGCGCCTCCTCGAGCCCGGCGGCCGAGACGCGCGCGCCCGGCTCCCGGAACTCGGGCCGCGTGAAGGGATCGAACGCGCTGTCGGGGATCGCGGCGGCGCGGCCGGTCATGGCGCTGGGTGGCGGGGCCTGGGCCTGCGCCTGCGCCGAGAGCGAGCGCGGGTTGTTCACATAGTACTCGTCGATCACGACCATCACCGACTGCGCCTCCGCTCCGATGGTGCGGATCTCGTAGCCGAGGGCTTCGAGGTCGGTCTTGAGTCGTGCGACGTCGAGCGTGACCCGGAGCGAGACGCGCATCACATTGCCTTCCCGCTCCTCGTTGTCCACCTCTTCGCGCCGGACGTACGCGCGGGCGCGGCTCTGGAGCTGGGGGAACGCCTGGACGGCGCCAAGGGAATCGAGCAGCCGGCCCAGCTGGATGCGTAGCGCCTCGCGGTAGCCGGCGGTGCGTGCCGCCGTGTTGGCCGCGAGCAGGCTGTCGCCGCGAATGGCCGCCTCGCCCACCACGGGCACTACTGCTTCGTCGGTCTGCTGCGCGGCCAAGCCGTGTGGAACCGCGCAACCAGCGGCGCCGATCAGCGCCGCCGTGGTGAGTGCCGTGAGCTTCATGAGAGCCTCCAGGGTGCCGCGGTGCGGGCAGGCTTGCCCGGTCCCGCGAAGCTACGTCCCGGCCGCTCCCGCTGCAACCAGCCGAAAAGTCGGGCTACGCCGTCATGATTCCTCGCTCCGGGCGGTCGGCGCGCTCACGGCCTTCGGCCCCGCACCGGCGGGGCGGACTGCGCCGTGGCCGTGTAAATGAGGTCGCCGATCGGGGAGTTGTCATCGTTGGCGGCGTTCGCGGCCAGGTGCACGACCACCGGGCCCAGCTCGGCGGCTGGCGCTTCCCAGCGCACCAGCCACCGGGCCTCGCCGGCTTCGCGCACGACGGGATCGGCGTGCTGCGCGTAGGCGACGCCGCGGCGCGCTTCCCAAACCACCGTGATGCCCGGGCCCG